>DATFVA010000343.1:0-12708 GCA_035260565.1 Ignavibacteriaceae bacterium
TTCAACAAGGATATCTGCAAAAGAATATGTGAGAAAAATTAAAGAGGCAGGAGGTATCGGCTTTCTTGCACATCCACATGAGAAAAGAACTCATATGGCAGAACATCCGCCGTATCCCTGGACAGAATGGAGTACAAAAGATTTTACTGGGATTGAAATCTGGAATCATATGTCCGAATGGATGGAAAACCTCACCGAAGAAAATAAGTATAAATCATTTCTGCACCCGTTAAAAACTATAGATGCTCCTCCCGCCGAAACCCTGCAGGTCTGGGATAATTTAAACCTGGAGCGGAAGGTTGTAGGTATAGGGGGAGTAGATGCCCACGCTCATAAGTATAATATACTCGGTTTCCTCGAAGTGGAAATTTTCCCCTATAAGGTTCTGTTTAAATCTATAAGAACGCACATACTCACCGATAAGAAGATTAAAAAAGATAATACGCCTTCAGGAATTGAAACCGCAAAAAAAATAATATACACAGCTCTTGCTGAAGGAAGATGCTTCATCGGCAATGATTATCATGCGGATTCAACTGGATTTAAGTTCTTTGCTGAATCGGACACAAAAAATTATTGTATGGGGGAATCACCTGAGTTTTCAGGGAATATGAAATTAATAGTACAGCTGCCTGTTGATAAAGCTGAGATCAGAATTATCAGGAACGGAAAATTATATTCAAAAATTGAAGCGGGTAATTGCGATATGAAAGTAAAATCCAGGGGAGTCTACAGGATCGAAGTTTTCCATAACGGTAACGCCTGGATATATTCCAACCCAATAAGAATTATGTAAATATTATTCAATCATTCCGAATAAAATAATTGAACGAATTTATTATGGTGGAAATCTGCTTTTTTAATTCAATCTTTGTACTCTTTAACCTTAAAAAAGTCTGACACATTTTGTCAGTCTGGTGATAAATTTAACAATGACATTTGTTCGATTTTGGCTCATTTTCGCATTGTCTCATTTTGAGTTCAAATACGGCATAAATACGGCATTACTCCGGCATAAATACCTCCTTAACTCGCGACCTATTTTTTGTATGACAATTTTGTCAACCTGTTGAAATTATAAACGCAGATTATTTTCAAATCCCGGGTTAGAAATAATTCCCTCCGCTAATAAAAAATTTCCGTTATATATGACAAATATTTTTGTAAATTTTACAATAGTAATTTATTAGTTAATTTTTTGCACCCTTAGTTCAACCTGTCCCGACGTGGTTGGATAGAATGTTGGATAAAGAAGCGCCCGTAGTTCAATTGGATAGAATGTTGGATTCCGGTTCCAAAGGTTGCAGGTTCGAATCCTGCCGGGCGCACAATTAAGTTTTGGTACACCAACCGTTACTTTGCTCCTTTTGATAAACCAGGCGCATTGATACTTAATTTTTAATTGGAACATTACCCCATTTAATATTACATTTAATGCTTTGATTTTTAAGAATAATCTTTAGGGATAGAACGTAAATGCTCACTAAAAAGAAAAAACTTTCACGGAAGGAAATAAAAGAAGATAAGCTTGTTTCCACATATTATAAGGTTTACGGTTATTTTGAAGAGAATACCTCACGCCTCTTAACGTACGCCGGTATACTCGTTGTGGTTGCGTTTGCTGTCATTTGGTATGTGAACCATAATAAGGAGGTAAATGAAAAGGCAGGCCTCGATCTGTCCCGGGTCATTGACCTATACGACAATGGTTCCTACCTTGAAGCAATTGAAGGCAGGGCAGGTACCGACATTGTTGGCTTGAAGAAAATTGCCGAAGATTATAGCGGTACAGAAAACGGGGAGACTGCAAAGATTTACCTTGCTAACAGCTATAACAGACTTGGAAAGTTTGATGAAGCATTTAAATATTATAAGAGCTATTCCGGCAGTATCCCTATGCTGAAAGCGGCTTCTCTTGCCGGTCAGGCTGGTTATTATTCCTACAAAAATGAAAATGAAAAGGCGGCGGATCTTTTCAGGGACGCGGCTCATGTTGATAAATATAATGTAGATAATCCGGATTATTTGCTGAAAAGCGCGATAAATTATATTAACGCCGGCCAGGGTCAAAAAGCTAAGGAATTACTCGATACTATAAAAAAAGACTATAAGACTTCCTCTGCTTCAAGGGAGGTTGAACGTTACCTTGCCTTGATCAATACTTGATTTTAAGCACTCTTTGAAGCCGCTTTTAAGCGGCTTATCTCATCACTTTCCTCATATTTCTGAAACGCTGTTTTTAGCGTCTTTTGCCTTCTCTGGGGTCTTTTTCATTAAAAACCCTCTGTTTTTTATCAAAAAAGTTCGACTTTTGATCATTTCTGTTTCTTGACTTTCAGGCTGTATATGTCTATTTTTTTTACCTTATTAATAATTAATAAACTTTTACTCTAAGGATTTATGGCAGATACTTCTGATTTTCGAAATGGACTCATTATTAAATATAAGAATGATCTTTATACTATAACTGAATTTCAACATGTAAAACCGGGTAAAGGCGGGGCTTTTGTCCGGACCACCCTCAAAAACCTAAGAACAGGCAAAGTATTGGATAATACTTTTCGCGCTGGTGAAGGTATTGATATTGTCAGGGTGGAGAGAAGAAAATATCAGTTCCTGTACCGAGAAGGCGACTTCCTTGTATGCATGGATAATGATACATATGAACAAATAAATATCCCCCGCAATGTTTTTGGTGATGGCGAAAAATATCTGAAAGAAGGCGAGGAAATAGAAATATTATTCAATGGGACAGATATTATTAACGTTGATATTCCTATTTTCGTGATCTTAAAAGTTGTTCATACAGAACCCGGCTTTAAAGGCAATACGGCTACGGGTGCAATGAAGCCTGCTGAACTCGAAACCGGTGCCAGCATAAACGTTCCTTTATTTATTGATGTAGATGACTTACTCAAGGTCGATACAAGAACAGGTGAGTACGTCGAGCGAATAAAATCTTAAAAATCAAGGAATCCAAATGGATTTAAATCTGATCAGGAAACTTGTTAAGCTTGTTGATTCAAGCGAGGTTACGGATCTTGAAATTGAAGAAAATGGTTTGAGAGTTAAAATAGCCAAAAAAATCAGGGGCATACATGCTATATCTCAGCCGCAGATTCTTTCTCCTTCACAGTCTGTCTCGCCGCCTTCGGAAAATGATGAAAAAACAAAATCTGAAAAGGAAGAGACTAAAGAAAAATTACACGAGATTCATTCTCCTATTGTAGGAACATTTTACCGCGCTCCCGCACCTGATGCCGACCCATACGTGCAGGTTGGGGATACTATATCTCAGGGATCTGTTCTTTGTATTGTAGAAGCTATGAAGCTTATGAATGAAATTGAATCCGATGTGAACGGAAAGATCGTTAAAATCCTTGTTGAAAACGGAAAACCGGTTGAATATAACCAGCCTTTATTCCTGGTTCAGACAAGCTAATTCTCAGGAAGTTTGAGGAAGATTTGTTTAACAAAATTCTTATCGCTAACCGCGGCGAAATAGCCTTACGGGTTATCAGAACATGTAAAGAGCTGGGAATCAAAACAGTAGCAGTCTATTCAGAGGCAGATAAGGATTCTCTCCATGTTACCTTCGCGGATGAAGCTGTTTGTATTGGTCCCTCTCCCAGTAAAGAAAGTTACCTTAAGATTCCACTTATTATTTCGGCTGCACAGATTACCGGCTCTGAAGCAATCCATCCGGGTTATGGCTTCCTTGCCGAGAATGCAAGTTTTTCGGAAATTTGTGCCGACTCCGGGATAAAGTTTATTGGTCCCTCCCCTAAAATGATAAATGCTATGGGTGATAAATCATTTGCCAAGGATACTATGAGGAAAAATGGTGTCCCCGTCATCCCTGGCAGCGATGGTGTAATCAATGATATAGAAGAAGGCAAGAAAGTTTCTCTGGAGATAGGTTACCCTGTCATTATAAAAGCCTCCGCCGGCGGCGGCGGGAAGGGTATGAGGATTGTCTGGGAGGAAAGTGAATTTGAAAAGGCTTTTCAAACAGCACGCACTGAAGCAGAATCTGCATTCGGTAACGGTGATGTTTATATTGAGAAGTTTCTTGAAAATCCCCGTCATATTGAAATCCAGGTTCTCGGAGATATGTTCGGGAACGTTTACCATTACGGCGAAAGAGATTGCTCAGTGCAGCGTCGTCATCAGAAACTGATTGAAGAATCGCCTTCCCCTATCATTGATGCGGAAACAAGAAACCTGATGGGGGAGACAGCAGTACTCGGAGGCAAATCCGTTAAATATGAGGGTGCCGGTACAATAGAATTCCTTGTTGATAAACGTAAGAATTTCTACTTCATGGAAATGAACACAAGGATCCAGGTGGAACACCCCGTAACTGAGCTCGTTTATGATGTCGATCTTATAAGGCAGCAGATACTTGTGGCTGCCGGTGAGAAAATTGAGACACTACCAAGGAAACCTCTGGGACACGCTATCGAGTTCCGAATAAATGCTGAAGACCCCGCCAACGGTTTTCGTCCTTCGCCAGGAAAAATTGAATCTCTTCATTTCCCCGGCGGTTTCGGTGTGAGGGTTGATTCTCATATCTATCATGGCTACACTATTCCTCCTTATTATGATTCATTGATAGCTAAACTTATAGTATGGGGAAAAGATAGAAATCATGCCATAGCTCGCGGTAGAAGAGCGCTCGAAGAATTTATAATTGAAGGAATTAAAACTACTATTCCGTTTCATCTCCAGGTCCTCGAGGATCCGCGGTTTATCAGCGGTAACTTTGATACAGGATTTCTTGATAAATTTGAATTTAAATCAACTTAATTAATATTATCACTTCTAAGAAAATAAAACTGAGGTTAATATGAACTTCCCGGAAAATTTAAAATATACAAATGATCACGAATGGATAAAGGTTGAAGGCAATAATGGAATTATCGGTGTTACTGAATATGCTCAGGGAGAATTAGGCGATGTGGTTTTTGTAGATATCGATCCTAATATCACCGAAATTAAAAAAGGTGAATCCTTCGGAACAATCGAGGCTGTAAAAACAGTTAGTGATATGTACGCTCCTTGCAGCGGAAAGGTACTGGAACTGAATAAAGAGCTGACCGATAATCCGGAATTTATAAATAATGATCCCTATGGAAAAGGCTGGATGATAAAGATAGAAATTAATGACGTATCAGAACTTAACGATTTGCTTGATGACAAAGCTTATAAAAGCCTGATTGGTCATTAAAATTCAATTGTTAGACAAAGCCCCTGAAGATTGAAATTAACCAGGTTTTCCATTAAGTATATATTGTACCTGGTTTTAAATTAAGAATCTCTTAATACCGGGGTTTTTAATCCGGTGATCCTTTAAAAGTAAGCAGATAATTAAAACCGTTTTAACAGTTTATTCTTATTTAAAAAAGCTTCACCGGATCATTGACATTTATTCACCGGCAGTTATAACAATTTGTTTTTCGGTTAATATAGTACGAGATGACTCACAAAGAAAATATTCTAATCATAGATTTTGGTTCGCAGTATACTCAATTAATTACACGCCGTGTCAGAGAAGAAAATGTCTTCTCTGAAATATATCCTCACACTATCACTCTTCAAAAGGTAAAGGAACTCACTCCTTCAGGAATTATACTTTCCGGGGGACCTATGAGCGTCTATGATGAAGGCGCTCCAAAGATCGACCCCGCTATCCTTAATCTCGGTATACCGGTGCTTGGGATCTGCTACGGACTCCAGTTCATTTCTCTCTCATTGGGAGGAAAGGTTGAACCGGCTAGGGACCGGGAATACGGGAAAGCTCTACTTAAAATCAAAAGTCATTCCCCTATTTTTGAGGATGTAAAAAAGGAATCTTTCGTGTGGATGAGTCATGGCGACTATCTGAAGTCACCGCCTTCCGGATTCTCCATTATTGCTGTTTCTGATCACTCTCCTGTATGTGCAATGGCTGATGAAAATAAAAAGATCTATGGCCTGCAGTTCCATCCTGAAGTTATGCACACCGAAGAAGGGAAGAAAATAATTCATAATTTCCTCTTCAATATCTGCGGATGCATAGGGAGCTGGACAACCGGAAATTTTATTCACGATAAAATTGATGAGGTCATCAGAAAAACGGGAAATGCAAAGGTCATTTGCGCATTAAGCGGGGGAGTCGACTCAACTGTCGCAGCAGTCCTTGTTGATAAAGCTATAGGCAAAAATCTTACCTGCATCCATATAAATACTGGTATGATGAGAAAAAATGAAAGTGAAAATATTCTGAAGATGTTCGAAGAGAAATTCAATCTCAGGGTTGAATATGTGGATGCTTCTGAAAAATTTCTTTCCAGGCTTGCGGATATATCCGATCCCGAAACAAAAAGGAAGATCATCGGTAATACTTTCATTGAGGTATTTGAAGAAGAAGCTAAAAAAATTGAGAATGTTAAATTTCTTGTACAGGGTACCCTTTACCCGGATGTAATTGAATCGGTTTCGGTTAAAGGGGCTTCTTTTACTATCAAAACTCATCATAATGTGGGGGGGCTTCCTGAGAAAATGAAACTCTCACTGATTGAACCCTTCAGGGAATTGTTTAAAGATGAGGTAAGAAAAGTGGGGAGAAACCTTGGAATACCTGAAAGTTTTATAAATCGCCACCCTTTTCCTGGTCCCGGACTTGCAGTAAGGATTATTGGTGATATAACAAAACCGAAACTTGACATTTTACGTGAGGCTGACGATATTTTTATAAATGAAATTAAAGCCTCGGGAATCTATGATGATATCTGGCAGGCTTTCGCTGTTCTTCTCTCTATACAGTCGGTTGGTGTAATGGGAGATGCAAGGACTTATGAAAATGTGCTTGCCTTGAGAGCAGTTAATTCTTCGGATGGAATGACAGCAGACTGGTTTAGGTTTGATCACGATTTCCTTGCAGAAGTTTCTAATAAAATAATTAATAAGGTGCGAGGTGTTAACAGGGTTGTCTACGATATCAGCTCAAAACCTCCTTCCACTATAGAATGGGAATAGATTATAATGCTCGATGAAAATCAGATTACTCACAAAATGAAGCTTGCATCTGATTTTGAAATGCAGGGGAAATTCCTTCATGCAGTTCAGATTTATAATTCAATAATACTTGAGAAGCCTGACTTTACCGATGCATATTTTGCCCTCGGTGAAGTCTATGAAAAAATCGGCAATATTGAACCCGCTATCGGAATGATAAGAAATTTTCTCACTAATAATCCTGAAAATAAAGAGGTTCGGATCTATTTAAGTGAATTTCTCATGAGAAATGAAAGATGGGAGGATGCAAATGAGATTCTCAGCTATGTATTGCCTGAAGAAGAACCTGTAATATCATTTTTTCTCGGGTACTCGCATTTTATGCAGAAGGATTATGAGGTTGCCCGCATAAATTTTTTAAATTTTCTGAATCACAGTGAACCCGATGAAATGCTCCAGGAAGCTAACCTGTACCTTGCCAAAATTGATATAAATCTTAAGGACTTTAAAAGCGCGCTTGAGTTTTTGAAAAAAACAGAAGTGGTTTATTCAAATTTCTGGGAATGGAATTTACTGATCTCGGTAACCTATTATAACCTCGGCATGTATACCCACGCTGTTGTTCCTGTACAAAGATCTCTCAAATTGAATCCACATGAAAAATCCATAAAAAAATGGGCAGGTAAAATATTTCTCAGAACAGGTGATTATCAGAAAGCTGAAAAACAGTTCCTGGAATATATAGACTCAGACCAGAGTGCTGAAGCAGATATATATGCAGAACTCGCGGAAGCTTGTTTTAAATCAAAGAAGCCCGCGGATGCCCTTGCTTATTTTGAGATAGCTCTTAAACTGGATCCTGAAAATAAATTCGCGATGGAAGGCAAAAAGAAAGCAGATACCTTTATAAACAAAACAGCACCGCATGATTAAAGTACATTGTTTATCCTTATTATTCTTAATATTTGTTTTAATACCAGGTTTTGGAAATTTATTATACGGCCAGCAGTATAGTATTGATAATAATTTTAAGTTAGCAGTAGATCTGTACCAGTCAGGTGAATACAGTGATGCTCTGCCTATATTTCAGAAAATTGCTTTGAACCTGCCTTATAACCCGAAAACTACAATCTCTTATCTTTTCCTGGGTAAATCGTACCTCCGGATGAATGACCTGCATAATTCGGGAAAATATCTTCAGGATTTTCTGGAAAAATTTCCAGCCAGTCAATATAGTGATGAAGCTCATCTCGCTCTTGCAAAGGTATTTTATGAACAGGAGAATTATAAGGAAGCTTTTGAAGAATTATTGCACCTGGTTTCAGCTGCAAAACTTCCAGGCTACAAAACTTATGCTGAATCATTAGGCCGGACCCTTGCGATGAATGACCTTGAGTTATCACAGGTCAAGATATTCAGTGATATTTCTTCCGATTCAATCTCTAAAGCGTATACTTTGTTGCTCCTTGCACAGAAACAGGAGAGTGAAGGAAACTATAATGCTGCCTCAGGAACATACCAGCAGATTATAAATAATTTTCCCGGCTCAAAGCAGTCGGCTGAAGCTCAAAAAATATTGAATAGACTTGAACACCAGAAAAACGAATATAAATCTGAAAATCTGCTTGGTGTTCTGCTCCCGCTTACTGACTCTAAAACCGGGTTATCAAATATTACAGCAAATGAAATTCTGGAGGGAATTAAATATTCTGTGGCGGAATACAACTCAAACCATGACCAGAAGATAGGATTGGTCATCAGGGATACCGAAAATGATTCACTTATAATTCAAGGTATAGCAGGGGAATTGAGTATGATTCCGGCAATCAAAGCTATTATAGGACCGGTCTTCAGCGGTGAGGTTAGGGAAACTTTGTATGATTTCAGAAATTCCGGAATTCCTATTATTTCCCCTACAGCAACCGATAACGACCTGGTAAAACTGAGCGACTATTTCTTCCAGGCTAATCCGTCATTTTATATGAGGGCTAAAGTGATGGCCCAGTATATCTACTTTGTAACTGGTAAAAGAAAAATTGGCGTACTCAATGCTATCCAGGGTTATTCACCTCTGCTGGCTTCAATCTTTGCGGATGAATTTAAAAAACTGGGAGGCGAAATAATCGATAACAGGACATACAGCAGCGGTTCTTTTGACCTTACTGAACCGGTATCCGCTATAGCCGCTGATTCAACGATTCTCGAAGGCATATATGTACCTCTCTCAAGTAAGATCGATGCTGCTCCGCTGCTTTCACAGATGGTTCAGCAAAGCATCAATACTTCAATTTTCGGTAACCAGGACTGGTTTTATGCAAAGGGTTTTGAAACCTCGTCTGCACTAAGTGACCAGCTTTCATTTACTTCAGATTTTTTTATCGATTATAACGACACTTCATTTATAAGTTTCAGTAAGAATTTTGTCGAACAGACCGGTATCGATATAAATAGGAATGTGCTCTATGGATATGATACTGCGGAATACCTGCTGACTCTTATCGATTCCGGTGCCGACACTCGTTCTTCTCTTGTATCTACTATGGAATCGGGAATTGAGGTAAAAGGATTTCATAACAATATTGCTTTCGGAAGAGAACATATAAATAGTTTTCTGAATATAGTGCGTTATAGCGATGGGAAATTTGAACTTTTAGATCGTTTCAAATCGGGAGAATAAAGAAAGAGGTGGAATTATAGCTGGAGTAAAAGATCTGCCCCTCGACGACAGACCAAGAGAAAAACTTCTTCTCAGGGGAGCTCAAAACTTAACAGATACCGAACTAATCGCGATACTTCTGAGAACTGGAACTAAAGGGAAATCAGTTATCCAGGTTGCCCAGGAGCTGAAAAATAAATATGGAAATCTCGCTGTCCTTTCTTCAAAGACTATTTCTTCTCTAACAGGTATTGCGGGAATAGGAAAAGATAAAGCAGCTACCATGCTTGCAGCATTTGAATTATCCAGAAGGATCCAGGTACAGTCAAAATGGTTTTCAGTCAGGAAAATCACATCTCCCCAGGATGTAGCTGATATATTCATTCCATTACTCAGGGATGAAATTGTAGAAAAATTCTGTGTTGTTTGTCTGAATTCTGCAAATAAAATTATCAGGTATGAAACAATTTCAGTAGGAAATTTAAATTCAAGCGTAGTACATCCGCGTGAGATTTTTAAGGCAGCTATAGAAAATAATTCTGCGAGTATAATATTAATTCATAATCATCCCAGCGGGAACCCTGAGCCTAGCAGCGAAGATATCTCCATCACAAAAAAGGTTGTGGAATCTGGTAAAATTATGGATATTCCTGTTTTTGATCATATTATAATAGCAGGAAACGGGTTTACAAGCTTTGTAGAAAAAAGAATTATCTGAATGTGAAGTAAAGCAACAACCCCCTTATTTATAATAAGTTAACTTGAATTTTTTAGGCAATTTACGTATATAGCAGGGCATTATTAAGTGACCTATTTGTTCTAAGTTACTATTTAATTTAGATTTAGGAAGGTAATTCACTTGAACTTGATAAATGGTTAGTAAAATTAATAACCTACTAAAAATCATAATTGGAGGTTCTAAAGATGAAAATAATCAAATTAGCTAGAAACACGGCCGTTATTGCAGTATTCGCTATTACTGTTGCAGTAATGAGCGGCTGTGGTGGTGTTAGTGATGCTGAAATGCAGCAGCTTCAGGATTTACGTTCTGAGGTTAACTCATTACAATCTCAGGCAGATCAATTGAAAGATCAACGCGCTAGCTTGGAGAAAGAAATAGCAGACAGAAACTCAAAATTACAGCAATGTGAGAAAGATAAAGAAGAAACAAAAGCCAATTTGAGTAAAATGGGCCAGTAATTTTTAAAAGTTTTTTTATTACCTAATCGGAGGAAAAGTTTTATGAAAATAAGTAAATATTTATTAACTGTTCTTTCTCTTCTGCTTCTCTTTAGTGTAAGCATTATAGCGCAGGAAGAAGAAATGACTTCAGATGAGTGGGAAGCCGAAATGGCCAGACTCAGATCACAGAAGGAAGCCCTGACTCAGCAAATTACAGATTTGCAGAATGATATCAGTAAACTGAAAGATCAGCTGCAGGGCCTGCAATCTTATGAAGACTGCCAGAATGAGCTTTATGCCTTGGTTGGCGCTACAAAAGCTGATGTTGAAAACTTCAGAAATGCAGTCAATGAACTTAACGGAAAAGTTTCAAGAAAAGAAGGTCCTAAAGCTGACAGGCAGAAGGATCTTGATGCACTGAAATCAAATAAAATAAGTGCTCTTCCGGAATTTTTTGATAAAGTTCATAATCAGATGCAGAATGCACTCGATTCCTGGCAGGAAGCTCCGCAGGAATGGAACTACACCGTAGTTACAGGTGATTGCCTCTGGAATATTGCTAAAAAGCAAGATTATTATGGAAACGGTTTTGCTTGGCCTAAGATCTATAAGGCAAATCGTGACAAAATCAAAAATCCTGATTTGATTTATCCAAAACAGGTCTTCACAATTCCAAAACTTACAGACGAAGAAAAAGCTAAATATGACAAAATGAGAGCAAATTATAAACCTGCACCTGTTCAGTAAAACGCTCTTCAGTTTTGTTCGTTAATTTTGTTTTAATTGGAAAAGCTCTTATCATTAATTTGGTAAGGGCTTTTTCTATTTAAAGATATAGGAGAAAGATGACTGCTGCTGAAAAACGTATTGTGCTTGAAAACGTTGATATGCTTGCATTGCTCGGTACAAATGATTCTAACCTTAAATTGGTGGAAGATAGGTTTAATGCTTCAATCTCTGTTAGGGGAGAAAACGTATTTATCAAAGGCGTCCTTGAAGAAATAGATCTTATCGAAAAAATATTGAAAGAAATGACATATGTGCTTAATACAAATGGTGTTCTTTCACAGCAGGATGTTGAGACAATTCTCGACCTCTCAATCGAAGGTCGGGAAATTATAAGTGAAAAAGAATTCGACGCAATAGTTCTCTATACTAAAAATGATGCGATTAAAGCGAAAACTTCCGGACAATCTTCTTATATCCAGACAGCTCAGAAAAACGATATCTGTTTTGCTATCGGACCTGCGGGAACGGGTAAAACCTATCTCGCGGTTGCTATAGCGGTTTCGGCATTGAAAAAGGGAATTGTAAATAAGATTGTGCTCGCACGTCCCGCCGTGGAGGCAGGTGAGAGTCTTGGCTTTCTTCCCGGGGATTTTAGAGAAAAAATTGATCCGTACCTCCGCCCGCTTTATGATGCCCTCGATGATATGATGCCTTCGGATAAGCTGAGAAGTTACCTTGAAAAACGGGCCGTGGAGATTGTCCCCCTCGCCTATATGCGCGGTAGAACTCTCAATAATGCTTTTGTAATCCTTGATGAGGCTCAGAATGCAACTGCCGGCCAGATGAAAATGTTCCTTACCAGGCTAGGTGCAAATTCGAAATCAATTATAACAGGTGATATTACCCAGATAGATCTTCCCCCTAAAACAGCAAGCGGACTCGTTCAGGCACAGGAAATATTAAGCAGGATTGAGGGAGTAGGATTTGTCTACCTCGATAAATCCGATGTCGTAAGACATAAACTTGTAAAAGATATTATCGACGCTTATGAAAAATTTAATGTCGATAAAAACGGAGGAGGATAAATTTTCGAATTTCATTCACCCAAAACTGCTAAATTCGCCCAATTCGCAAATCCGCTA
>DATFVA010000344.1:0-11570 GCA_035260565.1 Ignavibacteriaceae bacterium
TTTCAGGCTCACGATTTTAATTTTATACGGATTTATCGGCTGATCTGTTTTGTTCTTTATTTCATCGTATTTGTATTTGCCGGTAAGGATCAGGTTCCCGAACCGTTCTACCTGTGTGCCAAGAGAAAGAGATGCGCCATAATATATCTGCCTGTATTCTCCAAAGGCACTCCGGGAAAATCTATGTACGTCTGTAGTTGAGTCATCCTTAAAAGCAAAGGCATCATTAAAACGGTAAAAAGCATTTATGTTATAAGTAAGGTAAGTATCGAAAATCCTGTTCGATTTATGTTCGAGGACATAAGCCCGGTTTCTTGTGCCGCCGAAGAGAAGCATCCCAAATTCGGTTCCGCTTCCAAACAAATTTTCATCCCGCAAATCCAGGCTGAGCTGGGCTTTATTTTCATTATCAATACGGAAACCGACACGGACAAGGCTTGAAATTTTTTCGTCAACATTGAGAATAACTATGTTTGTGGCTTCTCCTCTCTTGACTGTAAGGACAATATCGTTAAACAAGTTTGTACTTCTAAGGTCGGTTAATCCCTGTTTTACTTTTTGATAAACAAAATAATCACCGGCTTCCAGGGGGAACTCACGTTTAATTACTGATTCCCTGGTAGATTTATTGCCTACGATCCGTATTTCAGATATGATTCCTTCATCGACATTTATATTCAGCTGCCCTTCCTTTGCATTAAAACCGACGTCTCTTATTTCCGCCAGCGAATACCCGTTTCGCCGGTATAAGTTCATAAATTCAATCAGCTTTGCTTCTATTACATCTGCATTATAGGGCATTCCATACAAAGAGGAAAATACGGAATCAATCTCCTGTTCCTGTATCAGGACCGCACCATTTACATTAACATAATTTATAATGGGATTAAGGCTGCCATTCAGTTTTAGTATAGAGTACCGGTGCTGGTTGTCAATCACTGCATTCAGGGAAGAATATTCTCCTTTCCTGAAAAGTCTGCAAAGGTTAAAATTGATTTCATCTGCGGAGATGGAATCTGCAGCGGGCAGCTTTTTAACAAAACTTTCCGACAAAGAATCATCATCTTCAGGAAATAGATTATGGAAGTATATTTCTGGAGAATGATAATTACCAATCATCAGGGAATCGATATCTCTTTTAATACTGCCGATTTCAGGCAGAGCTGATTCGTATCCCTTCTGTATGGTTTCTTCTATGTTAGTAAAATCGGTTGCAGATTCCTCGTCCAGATCCGGCGATAAAACGATATCAGCATCCTTCAATTGGTCCTTATTAAGGAGTTTCATCGGAATACTTATAACCTGATCTGCAACAATCCACGGATAGTCGAGATCATTTTCCGGGTGAAGATCGCTTGTAGTATTAACTGCGATTATGAAATCTGCTCCAAGTTCCTTTGCTATTTTAACAGGAATATTGGCAACCAATCCCCCATCTACTAATATCAGGGAGTCTGCTCTTACAGGGGAGAGAAAGAAAGAGACGCTGGAACTCGCTCTCATCGCCTGGCTCAAAGATCCCTTGCTAAGAACTACGGGACTGCCTGTAACCAGATCGGTACATACCGCTCTGAACCTGGTCCTGAGTTCATCAAAACTATTATTGACGTGGATAGGAGCCTGCAGGGTTAGAAGGTTCAAGTAATTAGATAATTTTTGCCCGTTGTTTATGGACGTAGGAAGTATAGGGGTAAGTCCTTTTAATCGTAAAGAAAAAATGGCCTTATCCTCGGTAACCTTCTGGTCGATAAAAAGTTCTCTCCTGTTTGTTTCCCGTTCTGATGAAAGGAGGTCATTCCAGTCAGTATTCACTGCGATAGAATCAAGCTGCTTAACGGAATATCCGGCAGAATATAAGCCCCCTATAATGCTGCCCATACTTGTCCCTACGATAATATCAACTTGTATCCCTGCTTCTTCCAGTGCTTTTAATATCCCGATCTGGGCAAGTCCTCTGGCACCCCCTCCACTAAGGGCGAGGGCAACAACGGGTTTTGTTTTGGGAACTTCTTTTTTTAAACCAAAGGGGAGAGGTTTGCTTTCGTGTTTAATGGAAATTACATAAGGGGTTTGTGAATAAACCCCAGTGAATCCAACCATCATCAGAAAAACGATTATGTGTTTAAAGCGGACCATCTCTTAGTGAAGCTTTTCCCGATGTAATAATTTTCTATCGAAGGAAAATAATCTTTTTATAACACTATTATCTTTTCTTCTTCTGCTGAACTTTTGAATTTTGTTCGGCTGCTTCCATAAGCTTCGACATAAATCCTTTTTTCTTATTAGGATTCTTCACCGGAACAAGTTCCATTCCGTCATGTTTATGGTTGATATAATACTGCTGTCCTATTGAAAAGACGTTAAACATGAAGTAGTACAGGTTCAGCCCGGAAGGAAATGACATAAACATAATAGTAAGCATTATGGGCATAATATAAACAAGTCCGGCTTGTTTCGGATCTTTGACGCTCATCTTCTGCTGAACGAAAGTAGTTACTCCCATTAATAATGCAAGTCCGCTGATCTGGTCAATACCGAACAACGGAAGTTTGAACGGCAGATTAGCAATTATATCAGGAGTAGAAAGGTCCTTCATCCACAAAATAAAAGGCTGCTGTCTTAATTCAATTGCTGTTTTGAATAATCCCCAGAGCGCAATGAATATAGGCATCTGCAGAACCAGCGGGAGACACCCTCCGGCGGGGTTAACGCCGTAGGTTGAGTACAATTTCATTGTCTCTTTATTCAGCTTCTGCGGATCATCTTTATATTTTTCTTTTATTTCAGCAATCTTAGGCTGAAGAAGCTGCATCTTCTTCATAGATTGATAACTGGTTTTAGTAAGCGGGTAAAGAATAAATTTTATAATTAATGAAAATACAACTATTACAAAGCCGTAATTGGGAATAAAAGTATGAAGAAAATTAAAAAGCGGAAGCAGCACATATTCTGCTATAGGTCTGACAATAATTTTTAATCCGAAGAAACTGCCGAAATCCACTAATGCAGTGAACTTATCTCCATAGCCTTTTAAGAGGTCATAGTCAACCGGACCAATGTAAACCAGAAACTGGCTTTTTTCAAAATCGGTATTCTTAAATGGAACATTTATTCTTAAGGTATAATCTTCTTTTATTCCTGATTTACCAACCGCTTTCCGGTTTCCCTCTATATATGCTCCGTTTACTGCGTCCGGATTTTTCGGGGCGATTATTGCACTGAAATATTTATTTCTTACAGCAGCCCAATCAACTCTTCCATTAAAATCTTTTGTCTCTTTTTCCCCCACTGATGAGGCATCAATTATCACCTGTTCGCCGCCGTAATAGACGCTTGCATCGGAATAATTTGCTTCATCAACAGAATTTTCCTCTACAAACCTTAAACCGCCATTCCAAACCAGATCGTAAGAATTGTTGCTGATTAGATTTGTCATATTAACAAGGTCTATTTCACTTTCAAAACCGTATTTATCCCCGTAAAAAGTGAATTTCTTTACAATGTATGAATTATCTCCTGCCGGCAGTTTAAAGCTCAGAACAAGAGAATCACCCCCGGAAACATTATAACGTGATTTTAATGCATCAGTATTAAAAACCAGGTCCGCCGTGGTTATTGCTTTTCCGTCGGCAGTAACGAAAGAGAGATTATACGGATCTCCTTCTGAATAATCTATGAGCTGAACATGCGTTTGATAAAAATTATTCCCGTCTTTTGAATTTGCAGAATACCAGTTATTAAATTTTTTAAGGTAGTATTTTCTGATGTTCGCCCCTTTGGTAGATATTTCCATCAGGACAACATCATTTTCAATCGTAATTGTTTTTGCTTTCTCATTTGAAACAGCAAAGAATTTACCATATTTAGAACTGTCGCTTTCAACGGCCTGCTTCCGGGATTTTTTAAGTTGGGTTGAATCGACTGCTGCTTCTTTTTTTATCCGGGTTGAATCTATCTGAACAGCCGTAGTATCCGCCGTCTTTCCTTTTTGACCCTGTTCGGGTTTTGGAGTATTCAGATAAAACCAGAGAACAAGGATGGCTCCGATTAAAATAAAAGCAAGTGTTGTATTTCTATCCATTTATAATTCCATTACTTCAGAGGATCAAATCCTCCCTTGTTAAAAGGATTGCACCTTAAAATTCGCCAAACCGATTTTATAAAACCCTTAATAAAGCCATATTTCTTAAATGCCTGGATTGAATATTCAGAACAGGTAGGATAAAATCTGCAGGAAGGTGGAAATAAAGGCGAAATTAATTTTTGATACAATTTGATGAGAAAAACAAAAATTCTCCACATCTATAAACTTCTTCCTATTTTAAACAAAAGCTCTCTAACCCCGGGCATTATATCATCGAGTGCAGCCATCCGATTATTCTTTTCATTAAAACGATAAGGAGAAAAAATAATTTTCAAAACCAGATTTTTAAGTAAACAAAGGTTGAAAATATTCTCTTTATTCAGTCTGTATGAAGTTCTGATTAATCTCTTGATCCGGTTCCTCCAGACTGCGTTGCCAGCCTTGCTCGATACGACTGCTGCCATCTTTACATTAGACTGACCGGAATTTATTTCAATCAGATAAATAGCTTTAATCTTTTTATCGTCTGAAAAAATGACCCTGCCGGAGGTGTATAATTGTTCAAATTCAATCCTGCTCTTTAACCTCTCCCCGGCCGGAAGTCCGAAGCGCTTCAAGGCGGCTAATACTCGTCACTTATCGTTAACTTTTTTCTTCCCTTAGCTCTTCTCCGGGAAAGTACTTTTCTTCCGTTTTTGGTTTTCATTCTTTCCCTGAAACCGTGCTTGTTCTTTCTTTTCCTGTTGCTGGGCTGAAAAGTCCGCTTCATTTAATCTCCTAATTATCAAAAAAGACTACAAAAGTAGCCTTTATACAATAAACAAGCAAGACAATTAATTATAGACAAAGTTACTTTGGAGATTTTTTTCTGCACTTTTTAAAGAATTAATTTGCGGGACGGGAAAATACTTCATATTTTTTCCGTGTGTTCGAGGGTTATAATTTGTGTGCATAACTTGTTGATAATTATTATTTGTGAAAACGTTTCACGAATCTTGAAGGGTTAAAATTTTCCCTAAGTTTTTTGATAGAAATGTGAATTGCTGAAATCGACTCCTCTAAGCCCTTAATTCACAATAACTTAAAAGCTGGTATCTAATGTTAACAAATTGTTAATTTTTCTGTGTGTCATAAAAATCCTGGTCTTAAATAATTGATTTTTCTGATGTTTTCATCCTTTTTTTCTGTGGATAATTTAAAATGATCAATGCTGCCTCCCTAAACAAACCTGACTTTCGAGATGCCGCCTCAATATGGAAAGAATGCCTTAAATCTATAAAAGATAATGTAACTTTAATGACTTACAATACGTGGTTTTTGCCTATTAAGCCTTTGGAGTTATCTGCTTCTACGTTGAAAGTTCAGATTCCGAGTCAGTTCTTTTGGGAATGGATTGATGAACATTATAATACACTAATAAACAGAACAATCGTTGATATTATCGGGCCGGAAGCCAGGCTTTCTTACCTCATAACGGAGGAAAAGGAGAAGGAAAACACTGATGTTGTAAAAGAAGCACGTAAACCGATTATCCAGCTGGCTCCTGAAGCTTCACACCAACCCAAACATGAAACTTATCTTAATCCCAGGTATACTTTCGATAATTTCATAAAAGGTGAAGGCAATCAGCTTGCCAGGGCGGCAGCCGGGGCAATAAGCGAGAACCCAGGTGGAACATCTTTTAATCCCTTATTTGTATACGGCGGGGTTGGTTTAGGAAAAACTCATCTTATTCAGGCAATAGGAAACAAAATTCTTGATGTTTTCCCTGGAAAAAAAGTAATATATCTTTCGTCAGATATATTTACCGTTGAATTTGTAGAAGCCATCCAATCGAATACCGTTAATGAATTTTCCAATTTTTACAGAAGCATGGATGCTCTGATAATAGATGATATTCAGTTTTTAATCGGGAAAGAAAAAACACAGGATCACTTTTTCCATATTTTTAATACCCTGCACCAGTCGAGGAAACAAATAATTCTTTCGAGCGACCGGGCACCAAAAGATTTGAAAGGTCTTGATGACAGATTAATTTCCAGGTTCCAGTGGGGACTTGCTGCTGACATCCAGCCACCTGAACTTGAAATGAGAATAGCCATACTCAAAAAGAAATCGGAAGATTACGGTATGGAATTATCCTCAGATCTTCTCGAATATATTGCAAATAATATTACTTCTAATATCAGGGAACTGGAGGGCTGTTTAATAAAGCTGCTTGCGAATGCTTCCCTGAATTCAAGGGAGATCAATCTGGAACTGGCTAAAAAAACCGTTAAGGAAATTGCCACGGACAGAAAAGTTAATGTAACTATTGAAACAATTACGAACGTTGTATGTGAAGTATTGAATATCGCAGAAAATAAGATCCGGGATAAAACGAGGAAAAAGGAAATCGTCCTTGCACGCCAGGTTGCAATGTATTTATCAAAGGAACTGACAAAATCATCACTTAAAACCATCGGACTTCATTTCGGTGGGCGAGACCACTCCACGGTAATTCATGCATGCACCACAATAGAAGAATCGATGTCAAAAGATAAAGCTTTGAAGGACACCGTAAATAGTGTTCGCACACAAATAGAACTAAAGTGCTCTTAGTTTTATTTTTATTTTTTTAAAGAAAAAAATATTTATATCTCTGGATATTTATTATAAGATTTAAAGCAATCCTCCAGCTTTCTCATAAATCAGGCCGCCATTAAATTTTTCATTCAGCGAGTTTACAAACAAGCCTCTTCCCAGCCTCTAAACAGCCTCATATGCATAAATAATATTTATATTATATAATTATTTAAGTTGACGATAAATAGATGAATGTATTGAAAATTGTTTTTATTTCAACAATATAAATGTTGGGAACATGTTTACAATCCCTGCTGAACATGTTGAAAAGCCATGAGTTATGCATACGCTGTTCGTAACTCTGACTTTATGGATTGTTATTAACATTCTAATCAATAAATTAACTGCTTAAATGTTTAAATAAGGACGTTATTGCCTTCAACTAACATATGCACATCCTTATTATTATTATTAATTTTTAAATAAATACTTAATATTAATTAATAAGCTGTTGAATAAAATTCTTTTATAATACCGTCTGCATGTATTATATTTCAGATAAAATTAATCCCTATTTATAAGCGAAAAACCTATTTTATACCGGTTAAATTCATTGAGATTAGTGGCCTTTTTTACTATTTTTATATGCTTTAAAAGGAGAATGAGTCAATGGAATTCAAAGTAAACAGTAGAATTTTAGAAAAACTATTATCTAAAATTATTCCCGCTGTTCCAGGCCGTACACCAATGCCTGTACTGGAGAATTTTCTCGTGGAAATTAAGGACGGTCTGATGACAGTGAGCGCAACAGATATGGAAATAGCTCTTCGCTCATCTCTTAATGTCCCTTCCGAGGAAGACATAAAAATGGTTATTCCCGCAAAATTATTTTATGATATTATCAGATCGCTGGGTGATACTCAGATACGCTTTATAACCGAAGGTAATGCAAAGTTAATAATTCAGACAGACACCGGAGTATATAATATCAGTTATTCCGCCTCAGACGATTTTCCCGATATACCTGAAGTTTCGAAGGAAAAAGAAATAGATATGAGCGGTCAGGATCTGAAGAAAATGCTCGATCAAACTTCTTTTGCAATGAGCAAAGAGGATATGCGCCCAGCAATGACAGGAACACTCATGGAGTTCACTGAGGAAGGTCTCAGGTTTGTAACAACAGACGGACATAGACTGGTTAAATATATAAATAAAACAATTGTCTCTTCAAAAGAGGAACAATACATCATACCCGAAAGGGCTATATCTGTTCTTACAAAACTCATCGGCGATACGGATATAAAAATATATCTTAGCAAAACAAACATATCTTATAAACTTGGAGACCTGGAGCTGATTTCAAGACTTATTGGTGAAAAATACCCGGCATACAACAGTGTTATACCCTTAGAAAACGAAAATATTCTTACAATAAAAACGAATGATCTTCTTTCCACTGTAAAGAGAATGATGCTGTTTTCCACCGCAAGTTCAAAGCAAGTGAAATTTTCGATAAGCAGCGATAACCTTGAAGTATCAGCTGAAGATATAGATCATGGTTCAAGTGCAAAAGAAAATATCAATTGTGAATATAAGGGGGACTCTATGGATATAGGTTTTAACACAGGTTACGTTAACGATGTACTTACACATATAAATGATGAACAGGTTATTTTCAAACTTCACTCACCCACTAAAGCTTGTATAATAGAACCATCTAAAACAGAGGAAAATGAAGAATTGATGCTGCTGCTGATGCCTGTACGTTTAAATAATTGATATGATATTGAAGTCCATCCATTTAAGAAATTTTCGGGTTCATAAAGAAGCAGTTTTAGATTTTTCGGGTAAGCTGAATTATATAGTAGGAGGAAACGGAGAAGGCAAAACCTCCATACTGGAATCGATATATTATTTGTGTACAACAAAAAGTTTCAATGCAAAAGCTGATTACGAGGTTGTTAAATTTGATGAACAGGGATTTGAAATTGATGGATTGTTTTCAGATATAACCAGAGATAAAGTAAAGGTAATATACTCCTTACCGGAGAACAAAAAAAACTATTTTCAGAATAGCAAAATTGTGTCCAGGTCTACTGAAGTAATAGGCAGATTTCCTGTAGTGATTTTAACTCCTGCTGACCATGCAATAACACAGGGCTCTCCATCTGAAAGAAGAAAATTTATTGATTCAGTTATTTCTCAGGCAAATGAAACATACCTGAAAATACTACTGGATTATAATAAAATACTACGTCACAGGTCTTCTCTTTTATCTAAAATGAAAGAACTACGGCATACAAACCTTACTGCCGAATTTGATGCCTGGACTGAAAAAATGGTAGAATCAGGAACAGAATTAATTGAGCACCGATTACTATTTATAAAAGAATTCAATGAATTCCTGAGAGATTCTTATAAAGTTATTTTAGACGAGAGCGAGGTTCCCGGGATTTCCTATTCTTATTTAGATGATTTTAAAGGCAGTGAAATTAAAGATCGATTCATGGAATTATTAAGAGAACGAAAGGAAGACGAGCTCAGAAGAGCAGCAAATCTGATAGGCCCGCACCGGGATGATTATATCATGGACATAAATGATATTAACCTGAGAACGTACGGTTCACAGGGTCAGCATAAAACTTTTCAGGTTGTTTTAAGGTTTGCAGAATTTTTTTATCTGAAAGAAATCACCGGGAAGACACCGCTTTTTCTGCTGGATGATGTGTTCGGCGAACTCGACATGGAAAGATCAATAAAAATAAGCGAATATCTGAGAGAAGTAGGTCAGGCCTTTATTACTCTTACAGATTTTACCAATCTTTCTTTCCTGGAAATGAAAGATGAAGATACGGTGTTCAGAATAAAAAACGGTGTCATAGCATATGCCTGAAAAATTTAAAAGTATAGCGGATATATTAAATGAAAATCCCGGACTGGCACCAGTTAGAAAAATAATTAAACAGTCTGATGTTATTATAGGTTTTTACGATATTTTTCCCGAGTTGAGAAAGGTAGTTAAACCGGTAAAGGTAGACAAACAAATACTTTTCATTAAGGTCGAAAATTCAATATTGCGAAGCGAGCTCAGGTTTCAGGAAAATCTGATAGTCAGTAAGGTAAATAAATATTTTAAAGAAGAAAGAATCAAAGGGATTAAATTTCAGTGAAATCCCTATTGGAAAAACTAAAAGAATGGTTTGAAAAATTATGACAAAAGTGAATTCATCAAGCGATTATAGTGCAAAAAGTATAAATGTATTGAAGGGTCTTGAAGCCGTAAGAAAACGGCCTGCAATG
This sequence comes from Ignavibacteriaceae bacterium, assembly GCA_035260565.1. Classification (GTDB taxonomy): domain Bacteria; phylum Bacteroidota; class Ignavibacteria; order Ignavibacteriales; family Ignavibacteriaceae; genus DATFVA01. The sequence goes on from DATFVA010000344.1 coordinate 9,950, forward strand.
TACATTGGAGATGTCAGCACAAGAGGATTCCATCACCTTGTTAATGAAGTTGTGGATAACAGTATAGACGAAGCAATGGGAGGATATGCTGATAAAATTGATATCACAATAAATAAAGATGAGAGCCTGACAGTGGAGGACAACGGGCGGGGTATACCGGTTGATATGCACCCGGAAGAAAAAAGATCCGCACTGGAAGTAGTAATGACTGTTCTGCATGCCGGCGGTAAATTTGATAAAAACTCATATAAGGTTTCCGGGGGACTGCATGGTGTGGGTGTGTCGGTTGTAAATGCGTTATCGGAGTGGTGTAAGGTTGAAGTTAAAAGGGATGGGAAGGTTTATTTTCAGGAATACAAAAAAGGTTTTCCTGTTAAGTCCGTGGCGGAAATAGGGAAAGCAAAGAAGAATGAATCGGGGACCAAAACAACCTTTTTCCCCGACAAGGAAATATTTAAAATTGATAAATTTAAATTCGATACGATCGCGGAAAGAATGAGAGAACTTGCCTACCTGAATAAGGATGTAACTATAAATATAAAAGATTTACGGAATGGTGAAGAAGAAAGTTTTCATTTTAAAGGAGGACTCATTGAGTTTGTTAAATACCTTGATGAATCCCGGCAGGCGCTTCATAAAACAATTTATATTGAGGGAGAGAAAGACAATACCCCGGTAGAGATAGCTTTTCAATATACTGACGGCTACAGCGAAAACATTTTTTCATATGTTAATAATATTAATACGCACGAAGGCGGAACTCATCTTGTTGGCTTTAAAACAGCACTAACAAGGACGATGAACAATTATGCTTCAAAGAACGGCTTAATAAAAGATGATAAAATCACCCTAACGGGGGATGATTTCCGTGAAGGACTCACAGCTGTCATCTCTGTAAAAGTAGCTGACCCTCAGTTTGAGGGGCAGACAAAAACAAAGCTGGGTAACAGCGAAACAAAATCGGCTGTAGAAACACTGGTTGGAGAGAAACTATCAGAATTCCTTGAAGAGAATCCTGCAGTCGGGAAAAAAGTAATTGAAAAATGCATGAGAGCTGCTGAGGTAAGGGAAGCAGCAAGGAAAGCACGGGACCTGGCCCGTAGAAAAAATGCACTTGATAGTATGAACCTCCCGGGAAAACTCGCGGATTGTTCTATTACTGATCCTGAACATTGTGAGATTTATATTGTTGAGGGTGATTCCGCCGGTGGTTCTGCAAAGCAGGGCAGGGACAGAAGATTCCAGGCTATTCTTCCTCTCAAAGGAAAAATCCTGAATGTCGAAAAAGCAAAAATGAACAAGATCCTGGAGAATAATGAAATTAAGGCAATCATTTCTGCAATAGGCGCTGGCCTGGGACCTGAATTCGATCAGACAAAATCACGATATGGAAAAATCATCCTGATGACGGATGCTGATGTCGATGGTAGTCATATAAGAACTTTGCTTCTAACTTTCCTTTACCGTTATATGGTAGATTTAATTACATCGGGGAAAGTCTATATTGCCCAGCCTCCTTTGTATAAGGTGAAAAAAGGGAAACAGGAATTTTATGCCTTCGATGACAAAGAGCGAGACGAAATATTAAAACGCCTCAAAATAGATGGAAAAGGGGATACCG
>DATFVA010000345.1:0-3288 GCA_035260565.1 Ignavibacteriaceae bacterium
TATTCTTCAAGCCTGAAATTAACACCGGGTTTCCAACCCGGTGAAGGAAACCAAATAACATAATTTGGAAACCGTTTTAACGGTTTACCACAATATTGTATTTGTTAAGAAACTCTTCATATTCCTCTAAATATAAGAGGAATGAAATTCCCCCTTTGGTGCAGGTTTGAACTGCTTGGATATCTTCAGGAAATACGATTCGTGTACATTTTTTGTAAATTTGTTAGTTGTTTTTTCAGAAAACGGGAGAAAATAAATGAGCAACAAATTAATGGAAGATATAATAAGTAAAGCTTCCGCGCGTAAAAAAACTATAATCCTGCCGGAATCTCACGATGACAGAGTTTTAAAAGCAGCAGAGATACTCACCAAAGAAAAGATTGTGTCTGTTATTACAGTCGGAAATGAAGATAAGATCCTCGAAAAAGCAAAGAGCCTCGGCTGTGAACTCTCTGGCGTAAGGATAATCGATCCTGAACGGTCGGATAAACTAAGCGGCTTCTCAAATATATTTTTTAATCTCAGGAAGAAAAAAGGCATTACTATCGAAACTGCCCGTGAAACTATGAAAAAAGATCTTTTCTTCGGGGCAATGATGGTGAGGGAATCAATGGCGGATGGCAGTGTTGCTGGTTCTACCGCTTCTACCGGGGATGTACTGAGGGCTGGACTCCAGTGTATAGGAATGCCCGAGGGTATTTCTACTGTTTCGAGTTTTTTCCTTATGGTTATGCCCGATAAAACTTACAGTTTTGCAGATTGTGCCGTTGTACCCGCCCCTGATGTTGAACAGCTTGCTGATATTGCCGTTACAACAGCTATAAATCATAGGAAACTTACAGGCGAAGAACCCTATATAGCAATGCTGTCATTTTCTACAAAGGGTAGTGCCGAACATGAATCGGTTGATAAGGTGATCCAGGCAACAGCTCTGGCAAAGAAGAAACATCCCGAAATTAATATCGACGGCGAACTGCAGTTTGATGCTGCAATTATCGATTCAATAGGAAGACGGAAAGCCCCGGGCAGCAATGTAGCGGGCAGGGCGAATGTTTTGATTTTCCCTGATCTTAATGCCGGAAATATCGGGTATAAAATCGCCCAGCGGCTCGGGAAAGCTGAAGCTATTGGTCCTGTGGTACAGGGATTAAAACGGCCGTTTTTTGATCTCAGCCGCGGATGCAGCGTTGATGATATAGTGAATACTTCTGCCATTGCGGCATTGATGAGTTAACCGTAATTTTGTTTATAATGAATCTTTTAGTAGTTGCGGTTTCTGTCTTTATATTTAATTTGCCCTTCGGTTACTGGAGGGCAAATGTTAAAAAATTTTCTCTTCAATGGGTGCTTGCTGTTCACCTGCCGGTTCCATTCATTATGGCATTAAGACTGCTGTCAGGACTCGGATTTCAATTTATTACTTATCCTGTGCTGGTAGGAGCATTCTTCGGGGGACAATTCCTGGGAAAATATTTATTTACTTACAGGAAAAACAAACTTATATACCCTTTAACTTCCTGTATGGTCTGCGATATATTACGCTCTTTAAATTAAAATGATCTTTGTTTAGTGTGTTTATAATCAGAAAGGATTTTTAATGATGAATCATTTTATTGCGATGGCTGTATCATTATTTCTTATAATTGGTTATTCAGCTTCGGCAGGTAGTCAGGGTGATAAATCGAATAATAATGTCAGCGGCATAACTGTTACGGATATGAATGGAAAGGATGTAAACCTCGCCGATTACAAAGGAAAGGTTCTGTTGATCGTTAATGTGGCAAGTAAATGCGGGTTTACACCTCAGTATGAAGGACTTGAAAAAATCTATAAAAAATATAAGGACCAGGGCTTTGAGATCCTTGCTTTCCCCTGCAACCAGTTCGGCGGCCAGGAACCCGGAACAAATGAAGAGATTAAAAATTTCTGCTCGTCAGAATATAGTGTAACCTTCAAACTCTTTAATAAAATTGATGTGAACGGGGATAATCGTTCGCCTCTATATGCAAAACTTACTTCGAATACAAATACCGAACAGGGCGATGTAAAATGGAACTTCGAAAAGTTTTTGATATCTAAAAAAGGCGAGATTGTGGCAAGGTTCAGGAGCAAAGTTACTCCCGAAAGCGATGTTATATCCGCTGCAATTGAAAAAGAACTTTCTAAATAAGAGAATTTTGGAATAATGCAATGGTCAATTTATCCATCCGGTTCATCGGAGGATAATCAAAAAGCTATACGTAATCCGGAGGTGGGATGCTGGTTAACTTGCGGTCGTGGCTGGCCTGTCCCGGCTCATCCACGTGCGTTGAGTCCGTTTGCACGGAATCCGGTTCTTCCGGATGCCGCTGAAACGCACTAAATGCCTGCAAAAATAAAGGGAAATTCAAATCTCTTTATTGAACGTCTTAATGAATACCGACAACAACTGCCTGTCATCTCTCGGCCTTCTGTCGGCCTGCTCTCTCTTACCTCTCCAATACCTCTCCCTGATAAATCCCTGATTGGATCTTACCGAAGCTTTTTAATTAAGTTGTTCTGCTATTCTAAAATCACCCGGTTGGAAATTTCGTTCGTATCGTCGGGTTTAATTGGAAAGTGTTCGCTTAAGATATCCCCTACTCTCTCAACTCCCCGTATAATCCCTTCGGAAAATTTCCCCTCCATAAAATGCAATTGCATTTCATCTTTAATATTATCCCACGTCTTTTCAGGAACTTTATTGTTAATCCCTTCATCAGCCAGAATGTAAAATTCCCTCGCCTCAAGAAGAAAAAATATAATTATTCCGGTCTTGTCTCTTGTTTTATCTATTCCGAGCTTAAAGAATTCTTCCTCTGCAAGTTCTCGTACTGTTTTTTTCTTCTGCAGAAAAGTGCGGTGCTCCTTTATGCTTACACAGATTTCGCCGGCTGTCATTTGTTCTGCCGTCTTAATCCTGTTGGAAATTCTCAGAAGTTCATCATCATTAAGGAATCTATATATAAGCTGCGTCTTCATAGTTCTATTTATACTTTCATTAAAACTATAAAAGAGAATTTATTATTTCAAATAAAAAAGCGCAGATTAGTGCTATCCAAATTGAAATTAACCCGACAAAATAATTTAACCGTCCTTTTGCGGTATGTGATCCGTCTCGATGTAATAGGGCATTTAGCCATGTCTGATTTTGCCCGACTCATCTACCATACGTCAGGTCAGGGACTGTCCCGATACTGTTCCTTTGGCGGAGTATCGAAGCCTGGTTGTCTCTGTTATGACTTGCTGCGGTGGGCGAGTGTCCCGCCT
>DATFVA010000346.1:0-2132 GCA_035260565.1 Ignavibacteriaceae bacterium
AACTGATGAGGATGGGAAAGTACTTGATGAGAAGAATAAGCAGGTCGGTATAAGAAAAATCGCACTGGAACTGAAGTATAATGATAAGTGCACTTTCCGTTTCAGGGTTAATAACAAACCTGTCTATATAAAGGGAATGAACTGGATACCTGCCGACTCTTTTCTTCCCAGGGTGAATGAGAAAAAATACACTGAGCTTTTAACACTTGCCAGGGATGCAAATGCAAATATGATAAGGGTCTGGGGAGGAGGCATTTATGAGAATGATGAATTCTATGACCTATGCGATAGGCTGGGTCTCCTTGTATGGCAGGACTTTATGTTTGCATGCGCTGATTATCCTGAAAATGAGGAATTCCTGAAATCAGTACGTGAAGAAGTATCACAGAATGTTGAGCGTTTGAGAACTCATCCCTGCATAGCCATCTGGTGCGGCAATAATGAAAACGAATGGATCTGGTACCGTACAGGTAATAATTCTTATAAGGAAATGCCCGGATATAAAATATTCCATAAAATAATTCCCGATCTTATGAAAGACCTCGATCCTCACACGCCATACTGGCCGTCCTCACCTTTCGGTTCAGATGAGGATCCTAATTCACAGAATTCCGGCAACAGGCATCAATGGGATATTTGGAGCAACTGGATTGATTATTTACAAGTTGAAAATGACCGGAGTTTATTTGTTACTGAATTCGGTTTCCAGGGTCCCGCCTGCATCGATACTTTTAATAAAATATTACCCGCAGGGAAACGAAAAATACAGGACGCAGGGTTTGAGTATTATAACAAACAGATCGAAGGTCCTGAGAGGGTAATCCGGTTCCTCACTGCTCATCTCCCCTTCAGAACGGATTGGGAGGATTTCATTTACCTGGCTCAGCTCAGTCAGGGACTTGCACTTAAAACCTGTGTAGAACACTGGAGAGGGAACAGGAATATTACGAACGGAAGTATTATATGGCAGCTGAATGACTGCTGGCCGGTAACCAGCTGGTCACTAATCGATTCTGAAATTATGCCCAAAGCATCTTATTATTTTGTCAAAAATGTGTTTGGCGAAACCGTAGTGTTTCTGGAGAAATCCGGCGACGAAGTTAAGATCCATCTGCTTAACGAAGGAGAGAAAAAAGCAGCAGTCCTGAATACTCAGATTATCGATCCGCAGAACGGTGTGGTTTTATACAGCAGATCGAAAAAGATCAGGATAGAACGTAATAAATATATCGGAGGGGGAAAGATTAATACGGCGAAATATTCCGAGACTAACCCGATTGTTATAGCAACCCTGTTTGATGAGGATGAAAACATCATTCACAGAAACTTTTATGCTGATAAAGAATGGAAACATATCAAGACAGCAGATCCCGGTATAAAATTGACTGTTCCTCAAAATTCCGGGAATGATTTTATAACACTCACTTCTGCCAGGCCGGCATTTTTCGTAGATGTATATCACCCGGGTACTGCTTTCAGCGACAGGGGGTTTATACTGCTTCCCGGAGAAAAGAAGACTCTGAAAATCATAAAGGGAAATAAGAAAATTATAAGTGAAAACATCCGGATATTCTGCCTGAATAATTACCTGGAGAATTGAAATGAAATTACCGGAATCAAAATTATTAAATATTTTGATCTGTATTCTTTCTATCCTTTCTATTGTAAATCAGACTTCTGCCCAGCAGATAAATATCAACAGGATAGAACAGATGCCGAATATGCCTTCGTCTTATGAAATGAGGGACTGGAAGCAGGCTGCTGCAGGGTATGACAGTCTTGTATTCAATTTTGATATTACCGGACAATACCTGCCGCTGATCTGGCTGAACACCAATACAATTAATTATCCCGGACATAACAGCTTCGGACTCCATACAGTGGTCGGAACCACTGTGCCCTCATCATCAGAAGCTATAAATATTATACCAGCTGTAGTCGGTGCAACTCTTTCCGGTATCGATAAAAGCAATCAGAATGATTATAATTTTGTGCTGATGAGTGAAGAATATTTTAATAAAGCTAATGAGGCTGATGTTTACCTGAATCATCCTTCAGGCAGCAACTGGGACGACTGGTGGTACGATATTATGCCTAATGTTTTTTTCTACCAGCTCTACGACCTTTATCCG
>DATFVA010000347.1:0-4714 GCA_035260565.1 Ignavibacteriaceae bacterium
ACTGCATCAAAAGTCGGCATTACAAAATTTCCTGCTTTATTCTTTAATGCAGAATAAGGAAGTTTGGTTTGTTCAGCGTAGGCAAGTTCTACGTATCCTATTGAACCTTCCGTCTGTTTAACGAGTCCGGCAACACCCTCATTACCTTTTCCGCCGAGACCAACCGGCCAGTCAACTGAAGTTCCCTGTCCCACTTTACTTTTCCAGGCGCCGCTTACCTTTGAAAGGTAGCCTGTAAAAATATTAGTAGTACCGCTTCCGTCTGAACGGTGAGTAACAAAGATTGCTTCATCCGGAAATTTCTTTCCCTGGTTCATAGAAGTGATCTTTGAATCATTCCACTTGGTAATTTTACCCATATAAATATCTGAAAGAACTTCAGGAGTAAGTTTAAGACCTTTACCCACTGAAGGAAGATTATAGGTAATCACAACTGCACCCATTACAGTAGGAATGTGAAGTATTTCAGTTCCCCGTTTCTGTTTAACCTGCTGCATTTGTTCTTCTGTCATCGGGGCATCAGACGCTCCGAAATCTACAGTGCCCTCAATAACCTGTTTTATTCCGCCGCCGCTTCCAATCGACTGATAATTAAATTCTATTCCTGTTTTCTGATGATAAACATCGAACCATTTTGAATAAATTACATACGGGAATGTAGCTCCGGCACCATTCAATTTTAATTGTGCCATCGTCATCGAAGATAATCCCGCAAGCATAATTATCGCCAGCGACCATATTTTCATTTTCATTTATTTTTCCTTTATTTGATTAAAAAAAGTTTTCGCTTCTTAAATTAAAATTCCCAGAAAAATGTTATCCTGGGGGTGACATCGCTTTTATCTCCATTTTCCGGAGCATCGGCCTGGTAAGTAAATACTTCAACGTTCGGTGTAATGCTTACATTTTTTACTGGGTTAATCTGCAGTCCAGCAAGGATCATATTCCTTCCATCTTTATCTACATCAGAATTCGGATCAAAAGTATCAAAACGGCCTACAAGTTGTATTGTCGGATTGAAGTTTACATATGCCCAGAGTGATACTCCGGATCCGTTCTGAGACTGCAGGGCAGAAGTCGGATCAGGTGCATACTGATTCTGCCTGTTCGCTATAAATCCTTCCGCACCCAGACCGAAGCTGCCTTTTTGCTTGTAGCTTAAGAAAGCAGCCCCTACGAATCCTGAATTGTTTTTTAACTGATTATCGGAAGGATCCATAACCTGAGGATATGATGCATAATCTCCGTAAAGAGTAATCAAAAAATCCGGACTTGGGTCAAATTCCAGTAATCCGTAAAACCTCTTATATTTGTTTGCTTCCGGCGCGTTCCCCGAATTATTTCCTATCTTTACCCAATATTTTATTGTCCCGCCCTAATCGAATTTACCTTTCAGGTCAATACCAAGATCTCTTGAAGATACAATATGATTTAAATCCATAATCGTTTTTTCCAGGTATCTATGTCCCCACGCACCTTCAGATACATCAAACGCCGGGGTAGGCGATATACCAAATATCAGGTCGGAACCATTAAAAATATCTTTCCATTTTAACCAGGCATCTTTTACCATGACTCCCCATTCGGTATTGCCTCCTTTAAGTCCTATCTGATCACTTTCCAAACGGAAACGGGTTGAAAAATTATCTGAAATCGTGTAATCGGTGGTAATGTATATTCTTCTGAATTGGAATCCGTTCAGATCCTTATCTGCACCGTTCCTGGAACTTGCATTATAAAAATAATCACCAAACATCAGCCCGCTGAATTTAGGATTGTTTTCCTGTGCAGAAGCAGCCCCCAGGAAGAGGATAAAAACGGTGAGGGACATTAACACTTTTTTCATACTTTCTCTCTCTATAGTTATTATTATGGTTTTAGTTAATTCTTTAACCGACACAGCAAAGTTATTGCTAACGGATGTTATGTATGTTAAGTAAGTATTAAGGATATGTTAAGAAATTGTTAAGCGATCTTATCCCCGTACCAATGGTTAAGCTAGTATAAAAAGAAGAACAGCATTCTGCAGCCAGGGAAAATGGGATTTTATGTCATTGCTGACAAGAGGAAGTCAGCTCGACCGAAAGGGAGAGAGGATAAAGATCTCCCGGTCGAGGACTCCCCGAGATGACGTAGGAGGGACATACTATTGCCTTATTTCAACAGCATGAGCTTCTTTGATGATGAGAAACCATCGGCATCCATTCTGTATATATATACTCCGCTTGCAAAGTTTCCGGCATTCCATTCTGCTATATATCTCCCTGGTTTCATATTCTGGTTGATAAGAGTGGTTACTTCTGCACCCAGTACATCGTAAATTTTCAGCACAACTTTCGATTCTCTGGGAACATCATACCTGATCTTTGTAGCTGGATTGAACGGATTAGGGTAGTTCTGCAGAAGCGCGAATTCTCTGGGGATATCTACCCTGATATCACTGGTTATCGAAGTGGGGGAAGGAAGCTCCCCTTTATACTTGATCAGATAGGAGTATGAACCACCAGCCCATAATTCACCGCCTCTCATTAAACCGAAAACAGTGAATATGTCGTTATACTGTTGAGAAAATTCACTATTCCAGCTCTGACCGCCGTCAGTGGTTCTATAAATTCCATAACCTGTTATAATCCATCCGTTTGACTCATCGTTAAACACAATATCTCTATTATTATAAGTTGAGGGATATGATTGATTCCAGGTAATACCGCCGTCAGTGGTTTTGTATATATAATTATACGTGCTGACATACCCGATGGATGCAGAAGGGAAGCTCATTTTGTACGAATTTTCCCAGGAAGTTATCTGATAGGCAGTCCAACTCTGACCGCCGTCGGTTGTTTTATATACCTGGGATGAGTAATTTCCGTCTAAACAAAATCCTTCCACGCTGGAAGGGAATTCAATATCAATTAAATTCCCCGATGACGGCTGATAAACATTGCTCCAGGAACTGCCCATATTTGTGCTTTTATAGATGCGCGATTCATTAATGGCATACATTGACGAAGAATCGGGCAGTGTGAGTGCCCTGAATTGACTTGTTGAATTTATCGTTATTGTTGACCAGGTCTGACCGCCGTCGAATGATTTTAATACTACAGCCTGATTGTAATTTCCTCCAGCCGCAAATATAACATCGTGATTAAGTGATTTTATATCTGATAAATAATTGCCTGGTGTAAAATAAACTAATTGCCAGCTGAAGCCACTGTTGGTTGTTTTATATATGTAGCCATCATTGTAATTCATTGATCCGCAGATGAATGCGGTTATTGAATCGATAGGCTGAATGCCGCTTATGTTTATTCGATTTTCGATGTACCTGGTATGATTCATCCAGGTGTTCCCATGATCTGTTGATGTAATGATATCTGAACATCCCGCTGACCAGGGAACGTATCCATTACCGCAAATAAAGTTCTGGTTTAAATATTGAATGGAATAGATCCCTGCCTCCAGCCCGGTATTTATATTGTTCCAGCTGGTACCTCCGTCTGATGTTAATAAAACGTTCCCCGAATCGGATCCGATAATTCCGTAGTTGTCATCTAAAAAATCGACGGAATTAAACTGGCTGATCGGGTAATTCATTTTGAATGTCCATGAATTACAGAAGTCTGTTGATCTCAATATAAAACCGGAACTATTTACTATCATTGAAGTACTATCATTTACTAATTCCGGATAGCAGGATTCACCTATGTACGGTCCGAAGTCAAAATCCCAGCTGCTGCCGCCGTTGCTTGTGCGAGCGATACAAAAGCGTGAAGAGTTTGCGTAACTAAAGCCGAACAAATAACCGTCGTTTTCATTCCTGAAACGTACACGCAAAAAGATATCCGGAGAGGATAATGATTTATCAAGCCAGGTCTGTCCGCCGTCAGAGGTTTTGAATAATTTGTTCTGATCGCCAAGATACCAGCCGTATTGACTATTAACAAAGTACATATCGAGCGGATATACGCCAAAGGATGAAACTGAGTACTGCACCCATGTAGTACCACCGTCTGTGGTTCTTAAAAAAGCCTGGATTCCAGAAATCGGGTTAAACCCGATCACCCTGCCGTTTAATGAATCTGAAAATGAAATTTTGACAAGGTTGAGATATATTCCGGGATCAACTGCTTCCCAGGTAGTACCGCCGTCATCTGTGCGGAGAAAGGTTCCCGCATCCCCGATTGCAAAGCCTTTCTGTTCATTTAGAAAGAATGTCTGATTGATTAAGGCTCCGGTCGGATAGGGATTGATCCAGTCCCAATTCTGAGTTTGACCGAATACACAGAAATTTAATAAAACCAATGTAAGAACGAACTTTTTCATAAGGCCCTCCCTATTAAGTTTTCTGTTAATCTGCCCTGATTATTTCGGTGTAGAAGTAATATCACTAATAATTACTTCAACAGAATCATCTTCTTCGTTTGTACAAAACTGCCGGCGTGTATTTTGTAGAAATAGACTCCGCTCGGCAATGATGAAGCGTTGAATTCAATTTCATAGCTGCCCGCAGGCTTGTACTCATCTACAAGTTTTACTATTTCATTACCCAGAACATCATAAATTTTTAATGTTTGCCAGCTGCTGACAGGCAATTGCCATCTTATCTTTGTGGCAGGATTAAAAGGGTTCGGGTAGTTCTGGAAAAGTTTGAACTCAGTCGGCAGGGGGTTATGATTGTTATCATCAACACCAACAATATAATGATGATATAGCG
>DATFVA010000348.1:0-3266 GCA_035260565.1 Ignavibacteriaceae bacterium
TTCAGTCCTTACGGCTATAGACATAAGTAAGGGCGCTCTTGAACTTGCTGAAAAGAATGCCGTGATGAATAAGGTAGAAAATCAGATAAAATTTATTCAGCACGATATACTTAATAACGGTACATTCGGCGGAGGTTTCGATATCATAGTCTCCAATCCTCCTTATGTTTCAATGAAGGAATTTGAAGAACTTCGTCCCGAGCTTAAAGTTTATGAGCCAAGACATGCTTTGACGGATGATTCGGACGGCCTGATATATTACAGGGCAATAATCTCAAAGTCCGTAGCTATGCTAAAGCCGGGGGCCAGATTGTTTTTCGAAATCGGGGCAGGACAGGCTGAAGATGTAAAAATTATTTTCGTACAGAATAATTTTTCCGGTGTTGAGATTACTAATGATTACCTTGGAATACAGCGGGTTATTACCGGAGAATTGTCATGAGGGTAGTTGTACAAAGAGTTTCGGAAGGCGGAGTTGAAATAGAATCGGATAATTATTCTCAGAGTATAGGAAAGGGTATGGTCATACTGCTCGGTATAAAAGCCGGTGATTCTGAAATGGAAGTCAATTACCTCGCCGACAAATGCAGCAGCCTCAGAATATTCCCGCCGGATGGATTGAAGGAAGCTGAGAATGAAAAGATGAACTATTCAATTAAAGAGATAAAAGGAGAGGCGCTGGTTATCTCCCAGTTTACATTATATGGTGATGCTTCAAGAGGGAACAGGCCTGGTTTTACCGATGCAGCAAGGCCGGAGGAGGCTGCTCCTTTGTATGAAAAATTTGTAAGCAGAATGAAGCAGAAAATAGGGGATGAAAAAGTGAAGACCGGCATTTTTGGAGCAATGATGAATGTAAAGATCATAAACGATGGACCCGTAACAATAATTATTGATTCAAAATGAACAGCAGGCTGGTGAATCCGGTATTAATGATATTCCTTGATGGGGTGGGAATTGGGAAGGAAGACTATGAAAATAATCCCTTCTTCCGTTATGGATTTAAAACATTTACCGGATTATTTGGAACTATTCCTTCGACAGGGAATCAATATCTTTCCCGCAATGGTTTCTTCTTAAAACCCGTAGATGCTAATCTCGGCGTTGAAGGATTGCCACAGAGCGGTACTGGACAGACTTCAATATTCTGCGGAATGAATGCTGCAGAATATATTGGGAAGCATTTCGGTCCTTATCCATACTCTACTCTCATCCCTGTCATTAAAGAAAAAAATATTTTTGCCGATTACCTGCTGAATGGAAAAAAACCTTTCTTCGCAAATGCTTACCCGCAGATATTTTTTGATTACCTTGAATCCGGGAAAACAAGATTAAGCGTTACTTCTCTTAGTGCCAGACTCAGCGGTCTGAGGCTTAACCGGGTTTCCGATGTGAGAAGAGGAGTGGCATTAACAGCTGAAATCACAAATGAAAGGTGGAATAAAAAACTCGGCTACCAGCTGCCTGTAATCAGACCTTCGACTGCAGCAAAACGGCTGATCCGCTCTGCAATGAAAAATGATTTTACTCTTTATGAGTATTTCCTGACAGATAACCTTGGCCATGGAAGGGATGAGGGGGATTTGGAGACGACACTCAGAGTGCTTGATGAATTTTTATTTACTGTTCTGACTGAATCAGACAAATCGGAATTTACAATAGTTGTATGCTCTGATCACGGTAACTTCGAGGATTTATCAGTTAAAACGCATACATTTAATCCCAGTGTTTTTATTACCGCCGGAAAGCATGCAGAAGAAATATCCGGCCGCATTGAAAACCTTACCCAGATTAAAGGAGAGATATTAAGGGCGTGCGGATTACAGATTTTCCAGTAATAAAATTCACACTGATTTTTATTACCGGGATATATTTAAGGGAATATTTAGAACTAAGCATTGAGATGAATATTATTCTTCTCGGAACTTTTGCTTTAATTTTTCCGCTGGTTTTCCTGGCAGAAAAAAGAAAATCCTCCTTTTTTTTCACTTCGATTATTGTCTGTTTGTTTGCACTGCTGACGGGTTTTACTTCCGCAAATATTGAAATTAACGAAAGAACATCTATCCCGGATTCAATTTATGCGGTCAAAAATTTCACGGCGTGCGGAAAAATTGAAAATATCGGCCTGCCGGATCAGGATGGCGTTTCATTTTTACTCAAGACAGACTCTATTAAAGCAGTAAGGAAGATCCATACCTGCGTAAATATTCTTTGTCGTGTATCAGGGGTGAAGGGATCCGGGCTGTTCGATAGTCTTTACCCCGGCAATTCGGTGATGGTTTCAGGAACTTACAGGAAGGGCAGGGAACAGCGCAACATAGGTGAATTCGATTATAATAAATATCTTCGCTCAAAAAATATAAGCGGAACATTGTTGATATATGACCGTAAAGATATTTCAACACTGTCCCATTCTGTAGATCATTTCGGTAACCTCGTCCTCTCAGCAAGGAAAGGACTTTACAGGATAATAACTAAATTGCATAATCCCTCGACTGCCGCTTTGCTGAAAGGCTTAATTCTGGCTGACAGGAGCGACATTGATTATGACACAAAAACACAGTTTATAAACGCTGGTGTTGTACACGTACTTGCGGTTTCAGGACTGCATGTGGGATTTATTGCCTTAGTCTTTTATGCCCTGTTAGGAAGGCTGAATCTATACCTTCGTTCTTTCCTGACGATCTCGGGCGTACTTTTATTTATGCTGTTAACCGGAGTTGCACCATCGGTTTTCCGGGCATCAGTTATGACGGTGGTTATTATAACAGCATTTCTGTTAAACCGTTCAACGAATATTTATAACTCTTTGGCAATTGCCGCCTTCCTTATCCTTCTCCTTAATCCTTCCGAACTGTTTAATCCGGGTTTCCAGTTATCCTTTGCTTCGGTCTTATCCATAGCTTACTTTTACCCGGTCCTGAAGCGCATTATAAATAAGATTGCAGCAAACAATAAAACGATAAAAAATTTACTTCTTTTTATTGCTGTGTCAATTAGTGTGCAGATAGGAACACTGCCCTTGATACTGTACTATACCGGAAAACTGTCTCTCATCTCTTTGATATCAAATATTATTGTAATCCCTCTTACCGGGATAATAATTGGAACCTCGCTTGCTGCATTAGCTTTATTTCCTTTTTCGCTGCTGGCTGCAGCAATTTATGCATCAGCCGGCAATTTCTTTTCACATCTCCTGTTTCAGATTGTCGAATTTGCTGGAACATTTCAATATGCTTTTATTGAGATCCGGAATTATACCC
>DATFVA010000349.1:0-6306 GCA_035260565.1 Ignavibacteriaceae bacterium
TGAGGTGTGTTAGAGAGAGGAACTACAATTAAATTCATTACCAGCCAAACCAGTATTCCGTAAGCAAGTCCGTAAATATATTTGCAGCAGGAAGAAAGATTAAATTTAATAAAAATGAAAAAGAAAATGACCGTCCATATGAGTGCAATGAAATAATGAAATATTATTCCCGCCGCAATCATCACCAGCCCGCCCGAATATGCATTATCACCGAAAACGCCGCTTGCAATAAATCTGAAAACCCGGCCAGGACTTATACCGTACTGTACATATGTATTAATTATTGCAGAAAGGATATCCAGGGTGCCGGCTAATAAGGCCGTCAACAGAATTATTTTAATCAATTCTTTATTAATTACATTTTTTGATATAGCACCACTATTCATAAGCAGACAAGATTTTATTATTCAGTAGAATTTCTTCCATCAGCCGTTCCCTTAACTTTTCGCAATAATCAGTCCCCAAACCAACAGACAAATAATTAAAGCATGAAAAATAATATCCGGCAGCGTGCGCGGTCCGATCCCAAGAATTATCGTAAACAAACCAACTAATGTTCCGAATAAGGCAAAGCCCTGGGCAATAAGACTAATTGTGTTTATCTTCTGCGGATAAATCATAGTAAGCACGACTCCAATCAGCAGAACCAGCCCGATAATACCTTCAGGGATACGCGCTTTAGTATGTTCATACCCTTGAATTAAAAATCCAAAATGTATTAATGATGCCGCTAAAAAACCGGCGGCTTCAATAGTTAAAAATATTCTTAACATAAACGTTCCATCCTATTTTGGCAAAAAGAATACACTCACTTCATAACGCAACGCTTATAATATCAATGCCTTGCATTAACTTCATTATTTAAAAACTTAATTATTGCATCATTAACTTCACTGGTTCTTTCCTGCTGAAGGTAATGTCCGCAGCCTTGCAGGATAATTATCTCTTTTAAATCAGGGAGCGCATTTTTCATTGCATCAAAATCACCATATTTAACTGCAGCTTCCTCACTGCCGCCAATAAATAAGACGGGCTGGGTTATTTTATTTATATAAGCTTTTTTCAGCAGCGGATAATCTTCGTTTATATTGCGGTAGAAATTTAAAGTTCCTGTTAAGCCTGTTTTTTTATATTCCCCTGCGTAATAATTAATATCCGCCTGAGTAAGCCAGCCCGGCAGAACGGAAGGTTCGGGAAAGCCTTCCAGCAGTTGTGCGCCGGCAGGTTTATTTGCGAACAATTTATCGACAGTTCCTTCAGGTGCATCCCCGGAAAAACCATAAAGAAAAAGTCTGTAAAACCGTTGAGGGTCTTCTTCAAATTCAGCCTCAGCAGCGCCAGGCTTCTGAAAATATCCCATAAAGCTGAATTTCTCCTTAAAGAAATTCTTCATTTTTTCGGGATCCCTTGGTTCCGGATAAAACGGAATACTTAATACGATAAGAGCTTTTATAGTTTCAGGATAAAGCATTGGCAGCAGCCATGTTAAATTCGCACCCCAATCGTGCCCGGCTGCAGCAACTTCTGTTTCACCCAGATGGTCAATCAGCGCTTTTACATCTGCAGCATGCTGAAATAAGCTGTAATCACGAATATTATCTGTGACCTCAGATTTTCCATGTCCTCTTAAATCAGGGGCAAGGGCACGATAGCCGGCATCAGCCAGAGCCGTGAGCTGAAGACGCCATGAATACCAGAGTTCAAATGCCCCGTGCAGCAATAAAACCAGAGGTCCCCTGCCAGCCTCTGCGTAATGATATTTAATTCCATTTATCGATGTATAATTATGCTTAATTTTCACATCATCACTAATTTCTTTATTCTTTTTCATAAATATTTCCCTGATAGATTAAATTCCTTTTAAGTTTTTGTTTTTTTTACTACGGAATAGTGAAGCTGAATAGTGTTTGAATTTAACTTCATTACATCTAATAAATTCAGTTTAGTTTCAAAATCAGTATCCCTGAACAGATGCAATCCTTTTCCAAAAAAAACAGGTTCCACGACCAGAATTACTTCATCGACTAATCCCAAAAAAAAGAATTCACTTATAGTAAGAGAGCCGCCAATTATTACCGCTTCTGAATGCCCTTTTTCCTCAAGCAGCGAAATTATCTCAACGGGTGTTTGATTTGTAAATACTACGGTTTTATCAGCCGGTTTCTGCTCCACGTCAGAAGTCATCACTATTGTTGTCCCATCATCCTTCAGCGGCAGGTTATCGGGCGCCAGGATATTATAAGTTGTTTTGCCCATGATTACAGCCCTTTTTTCCCGGCATATTTTTATAAATCCTTTACCATATTCCTCTGAAAGCCAATCAGGCACGTTGCCCGGGTTTGAAATCATTCCATTTGCTGAAATTGCGATATATATACTTGTCCTCATATTATTTCCACACTTATTTAATTTAATTTAATTTTTCTACTTACTGACAACAGCTAATATCAGAAATACTAAACCAAGCAATTGCAGAACATTTCTGATTATTGTCCATTTCTCCCAAAGCCTTGCCCTTCTGATCAGTTCCGGAGAAGCGGGTGCATCTTCAGGTGTTTCAGAGAAAACAATAATTTCTTTAGCAAAATATTTAACTGTTGATATCACAATTAATATATAACTTGTAATCGAAAGCAGCATATAAGTACGTACAGGGACAGCATTCCAATTTAATATTAATGCAATGAAGAAGGTCAGCAGAAAAAGGATCTGCAGAGGGATGTGGATTTTCTTTGCTTTCGGCGTATGTTCCCTTATATAAGCAAAAGAAGCCGGCGGGTCTGAGAACCATTCCGGCATATTTATAAATCGTTCATACAAGCCTGCAAGAAATATTGTTCCCATCAAAATTGCTGCTATAATTAAAAAAGTATTATCCATATTATCATCTCATTTTTTATTACTATAGTTAAGTCCCTTAAACGTTCACTTATTTCTGAATGATGCAAAATCATCTGCTCCGCATCCTGACTTTGAAATCAGCTTCGGAGTTTATCAATTTTATTCAGAATATTCAGGACTTTCAAAGTATGCCATCTCAATGATATTTGTCACATAAATTCAATAAATTCAGGAAAAGATTATTATATTCTTTCATTATCTGCTTCTGCATTTTCCATTTTTAAGATTTGTATAAATGATCAAAATAAAAAGTGCCATTATCTCATTTTATAACCAATCCACTTTTAAATCACAATGCCCAGACAAATAGAAGAAATCCCGTTGGTAGCCTTTAATATAGATCATGCTTCTAAAGCTCCTATTTATAAGCAGATCTATGAAGCCGTCAGTAATTCAATCTCATCCGGAAAATTTGTTCCGGGACAGAAACTTCCGGGAACGCGTAATCTGGCTAAGGCATTAAATATTTCCCGATTTACCGTCACGACTGCTTTTCAGCAATTACTATACGAAGGATATATTTTTTGCAGACAAGGGGCCGGCACTTTCATAAAAAATAATCCTGATAAATTGCTATTTCCAATGAACCTGAATAACCGGTCCGGCAAAGAAAAAAAAAGCGTCGTCCAAATTTATAAGCAGATTAAACCGCTGCTGGGTTACCGGGAAACAATTGCTCCCAAAGAAATTATCCCTTTCCAGACGAGCGTCCCTTCCCTTGAAAATTTTCCATTTAAAACCTGGCTTCAATTAAATAATAAAGCTTCAAGAATTTATTCAAATATTCATTTAAGATATGGAGATGCAGTCGGTTACCAGCCGCTCCGGGAAGAAATCGCAAAATACCTCAGAACTTACAGAGCCGTGAATTGTACTGCCGGCCAGGTAATTATCGTCAACGGATCCCAGCAGGGATTAAATCTGATCGTAAGATCGCTGGTGCGCAAAAGTGATTCTGTTGTAATAGAGGATCCGGGATATTTTGGAATTAAAATGGCTTTAAAATTTACCCAGGCTAAAATTTGTCCTGTACCGCTGGATCAGGACGGTCTGGATATCGATTATCTATCCGCAAATTTTCCCGGACCAAAACTAATTTATACAACTCCCTCCCATCAATATCCGCTCGGATCAACTATGGGTATTATAAGAAGGAATAAACTTTTACAGTTTGCAGCCAAAAATAATTCATTAATTATAGAGGACGACTATGATAGTGAACTGCGGTATTCTGGGAGCCCCCTTCCCTCTCTGCAGGGGTTGGACAGACATAATTCCGTGATCTACCTGGGCACTTTTAGTAAAATATTATTTCCGGGATTAAGATTAGGTTACCTGGTTGTTACAGATCCTGCTTTATTTGAAATACTTGCTGCTGTAAAATTAATGACGGACATCCAGAGTCCGGTTTTCGAACAGATAATAACTTACTTTTTTTTGAAGGACGGTCATTTCACTAAACATATCCGTAAATCAAGAGTTCTTTACCATGCAAGACAGGAAATATTAGTTAATGAAATAAAACGGGAACTGAACGGACTTTTAAAAGTAAATGAATCGCCTGCAGGTATGCATTTAAATGGCTGGCTTCCCCCGAAAACAAATGACAAGCAGATAGCAGAGATATGCAGACAAAAGGGAGTGACTGTCGTGCCTTTATCAAATTCCTCCGTAAAATTTTTTAAAGATCCTGCCTTAATGTTAGGTTATACATCTTTTAATGAAGCGGGCATTCGGCTTGGGATAAAACGACTAAAACAAATATTGTTAGAACATTTCAGATAAGAGGAGATGGTCTACTATTTTTTTGGGCAGGATATTTATCTTCCTTTTTCCTGGTTCCAGTCTGCCTTTTCCTTGCAGCTTTCAGATAGAATATTACCGTTCGGCTTTTCCCGAAGGGATCCCTCTGGGAAACCAACGGACGTGGACCATTAACAAAAAACCAGGCTTTAGCCGCATTGCCTGAAACAAGTATCAGGTAAAAAGGAATAAGGAAGTATAGGAGCATGGCGAACTGCGCATAAGGGAGTTCTGCACTAAGGTTTGAAATCAACTTATTTTATGCCGCTTTCAAAGTCAGCAGGCACAGAAACAGATTGGTGTGATACAGGTCATTCAGCATCAGTATTCCCCGGTGAAATAAGAATTATATGAGAAATATGATTCAAGTTAATAAGATTTACATAATACCAAAAAATTGCTTTTTATTATTATTAATATTATTTATTATCCGAATTGATAATTTTGATTTGCAATTATTGTTTGTCCGCCCGCCTGAATAACTTATAATTTTTCGCTGTTATTAATCTTTTGATTTTTATGAAAAACAAAACAGTCTTCATAGCGGAAGATAACCCCATAATAGCAATGAATATTAAACAAATACTGAAGAATGCGGGAGTTAAAATCATATTACTGTTCAATGATCCCAATTCACTTTATAACAATTCGTTATCAAATCCCCCTGATTTAATAATTACGGAATTGGCATTTAAGAATAATAAAGATACTCTTGAATACTATAATACCCTCTGCAATGAATACCATATCCCATTAATCTTTATCACCTCACACAATTTTGAGGATTACCGCAAGCGGCTGCATTGTCCGCATTGTTATTTTCTTTCCAAGCCATTTGATGTCGACAGCCTGATGGGGCGGTTGAAAAACTTATTCGGGGACGCTGTTTTTAAATAATCCCGGTTCCGCACTGATTCATTACTTTCATAGTTCAATATTTATTTAGAAGGGGCAAAAGGAATTATGATTGAGTAACTCTAAGAGCTGAATCTCAGGGCAGGAAATCTGAGCCTGCCTCAATACGTTTTTTTTAATTCTCTGCTGAATCTCAGGCTGTGAGACCTGAGCTGCGAAATTCAGGAAAAATTTCATTAACCCTGTCTAATTGCCGGGGCAGGTGAAGTTACTACATCAAACTGATTTTTCTATTGCTGGATTTGCCGAACTAACGGTTTATTGTTATTTTTTATCCTGGTAAAACGGATTGAGACAGATGAGAACGCGGGATTTCAGCGAAGCTATTTTAACGGAGGCAGAATCATTAAATTTTTCCAAAGAAACATTTAATGAGCGGGAAGAAGCAGAGGGGATAACGATTGATAGTGTTTCCTCTTACGATCTTGACGATCAGCAGTTAAACGAGAATGTCTTCCATTGCCATTTGAAAAAGGATGAATTAGTACCATTCGGTGGCTTAATCTCACTGCAATTTCATCTTCATCAAAACCAGTACCTGCAATAATAATTAGGATATAGCCTAATAAATAGAGAGCATAAATAAGGATTTACCCTAAATACGCGGCTATTATCTCAAACTCATCTCTTTCTACTTAAACACGTTATTTCAAAAAGCAGAGGAAAAATAGACTGAGAATGGCAATA
>DATFVA010000350.1:0-4576 GCA_035260565.1 Ignavibacteriaceae bacterium
AAAAGACGTTATCCGCCGGTACTAAAGAATCATTATCTACAACCCCGTGCTTGTGTGAGTACATCCCTGTAAGGATTGATGCCCGGCTCGGAGAGCATAATGAGGTTGTAACGAAGGCATTCTGAAGATGCGCACCATCTCTCGCCATTTTATCCAGGCTTGGTGTATTAAGAAATTTCGGTTTTCCCATAAAGCCCATAAAATCGTACCGGTGATCATCGCTGAGAATATAGATAATATTAGGGGTTCCTGCGCCGGGAATTCTTACAGCCCGCCTTTCTTTCTTTGTTTCAGAAAATGGGATCGTACCTGATGCGACCAGCGGAAGTGCAGCAGCTGTTAGTCCCGCCTTCTTAATAAATTTCCTCCTGCTGTAAGCTTTTCCTTTTTCGTTCATAAGCCTCACTTTATTTACAGAAGACGATTCTTCTTTTCCAGAGCTGATCATTCAACAATCTCGATGGATGTTGAAATAAGATCAACAGAATTGCTTCCGATATAAATCGTGAATTTCCCCGGTTCGACTACAGGTTCCAGGTTTAAATCCAGGATTGACAGCATATCGGGAGTTATTTCGAACTCAGCTTGTTTTGTTTCACCCGGCATTAAATTTATTTTTTTAAAACCTTTTAGTTCTTCGACAGGCCTTGTCACACTTGCAAAGTCATCCCTTATATAAAGCTGGACTACTTCCTGTCCCGCATATTTCCCTGTGTTCTTTATTTTCACAAAAACTTTAGTTGATTCATCTTTTTTTATCCTGTTCTTCGATACTGCAATGGGATCATAGCTGAAGGTGGTATAACTCAACCCGTATCCGAAAGGATAAAGAGGTGTATTGGGAGAATCAGTATACTTTGAAGTATATTTATCCTCCTTGTCAAAAGGTCTGCCTGTGCTCTTATGATAATAATAAAGAGGTATTTGTCCGGTCGACCTCGGGAACGTAACAGGGAGTTTCCCGGATGGATTATAATCTCCGAATATCACACGGGCTATAGCGTTGCCTGTCTGGTTGCCTAAATACCATGCTTCAATTATAGCCGGGATATTTTCTGAGATCCGGTTTATTGTGAGCGGTCTTCCGTTCATTAAAACAACGATAATAGGTTTACCCGCTGCCTGTATCCTATTAATAAGTTCCTGCTGTACAGAGGGAATATTAAGATCCGTCTTACTTTCAGCTTCCCCGCTCATCCATCTTGATTCTCCGGCGGTAAAGATAACCACATCAGCTTTCCTGGCGGCTTTAATTGCAGCATCAAACCCTGTGTAGTCGGAGTCATCTACATTGCAGCCTTTTACAAAATCTATGAGTATGCCACTATTCACAGATTTCTTTAGTCCCTCCAACACGCTGATAACATTTTCCTGTTTATAACCCCCTGCCCATGGGCCTGTCGGATTACTATTATCATCTGCAAAGGGACCAATCAGCGCAATCCTTTTTATATCCCGGCTGATGGGAAGAAGATTGTTCTCATTCTTCAATAGGACAATAGATTCCTCAGCCAGTTTAAGGGCAATGCTGTCCTTATAGTTTTTACTGAGATTATTTCCTTTGAAATACAAAGTATCGGTGTAAGGGTTATCAAATAATCCGAGTCTGAACTTCATCCTCAGGACATTCCTTACAGAATTATCAATATCCTCTTCAGATATTTTTCCTTCTGCAACCAGGTTCTTCAGGTTCGGTGCGTATGGATTTCCATCGATTGAATCACCTACCATATCTATATCCACGCCTGCTTTGAATCCTCTGAGTGCGGCTTCTTTCATATCCCTTGCAAAACGATGCCGGATGAGTTCACCCACTGCATTATAATCGCTTATAACAACCCCGTCCCAATTCCATTCATTTCTCAGTATCTCTGTTAAAGTAAAATGATTTGCCGAGGCCGGGATGCCGTTCAGATCATTGAAAGCACTCATTATTGATGCTGCA
Organism: Ignavibacteriaceae bacterium; assembly: GCA_035260565.1. GTDB lineage: Bacteria > Bacteroidota > Ignavibacteria > Ignavibacteriales > Ignavibacteriaceae > DATFVA01. The sequence continues at coordinate 1,946 of DATFVA010000350.1, forward strand.
CCGCTCTGCAAAGCCGCATGAAATGGAGCCAGGTATATTTCACGGAGAGTTCTTTCAGAAATATCAACTGTATTGTAATCCCTTCCGCCTTCAGCACCTCCGTATGCAACATAGTGTTTTGGACATGCAGCAATGCTGGCTTTCTCATCAAGACTATTACCCTGGAATCCTTCAACCCTGGCCGCTGCGAAAATGCTTCCAAGGTATGGATCTTCTCCTGATCCCTCCACTATCCTTCCCCATCTTGGGTCGCGGGCGATATCCACCATAGGAGCATATGTCCATCTTGTGCCCTCTGATGCTGATTCAAATGCTGAGATCCTGCACGATTCTTTTACAAGTTCAGGATTCCAGCTGGAAGCTTCAGCCAGAGGAACAGGAAAGATTGTGTGGTAACCATGAATAATATCGTTAGCAAATAATAAAGGTATGCCGAGCCTCGTTTCTTCTACGGCGATCCGTTGTATCCTGTTGCATTCGGCCCGACCCCTTAATCCTATGAGTACCGATCCGATCTGTTCATTCCTGATAAGATTTTCTTTTGCTGTATCCATACCTACAATTTGAACGAGCTGACCTATTTTTTCGTCAAGGGTCATCTTTACGAGAACACTATCGATTCTTTTTTCAATATTATCGTCTGCATTAATACCACGATTAAAACTTCCTGAAAATGAAATCAATGCTGCGAGAAACATAAGAGGAAAGAGAAGAATTTTTCTCATATTAGATCGACAGATTAGTTAAGATTATTGCTTATTTAAAGTCCGTTAACTGCTTTCATAACATTTGAGGCCGGTCTCTTATTTATAAATTCGGCTGCCATTAATTTCATATAAGGTTCAATATGCGAGAAGAATTTTTTATAGCCGGCACAGAGGTAATTTAATCCCTCTTCACCGTCGGGTGTCTTAATAAAACGGTGTTTGGGACATTCGCCGTTGCATGCATACCTGACTTCGCAATCAAGACAGTACCGTGGCAGACTGTTTTTCTTATCCATGCCAAACGTGACCTGCTGCCTTGAAAAAACCAATGACTCCAATGGACTTTCCATTATGTTGCCCAGCTTGTTTTCAGGATATACATAATGATCACAGGAATAAACGTCACCGTTATGCTCAATTGCAAGGGCTTTGCCGCAGGTTTCTTTGAATACACAAAGACTTTGCCGGATGCCAAGTTGACTTTCAAGAGCTACATCAAAGATCTGGATAAAATATCTGCCTACATCTTCTTTCACCCATTCATCAAATAGTTCGCAGAGAAAATTACCATATTGCAGCGGTTCAACCGACCAGCCGGCAACACAAGCATCCCCATGGTAAGCAGGCGAAACCAATTGCAATTCTTCTGAGGGAGCTATCCGTTCAACAACCGGAATAAATTGCATGTAACCGCTGCCTGCCTCTTTCAAAAAATTATATATCTCAACCGGGTGATAAGAATTTTCCTTATTTACAACTGTGAGTGTATTAAATTCTACCTGATATTTTTTCAGGAACTCAATGCCGCGCATTACTTTTTTAAAAGTTGGCTGTCCTCCTTTTAATACCCGGTATTTATCGTGTAAAGCGGCAGGCCCGTCTATTGAAATTCCGATTAAGAAATTATTCTCCGCAAAAAAGCGGCACCACTTATCATCGAGAAGCACACCATTTGTCTGAAAGCCGTTCTCAATATTTTTCCCGTTGGCATATTTCTTCTGAAGCCTTACAACCTCTTTGAAATAATCCACCCCAGGCAAAGTTGGCTCACCTCCCTGCCATACGAAACTTATAATTGCCGCATCCTGCCCTTCAATCTTCTGCTTGATGAATTGTTCAAGCACATCAGGAGGCATCACGAAATCACTACTTCCCGGATAAAGCTTTTCCTTTTCCAGGTAGAAACAATAACTGCAGTCAAGATTACATATCGGCCCTATCGGCTTTGCCATTACCTGGAAATATTTTGGTTCATTGTTCAATTTCAATCTTGCAATCTTATAATCTTATAATTTTCATTTTCCAAACCCCAGCCTTTTCAGTCCTTTTTGTATTACCGTATCTTTCATAGAATATTTCCATATTAATCCTGTTTTATAATTCTCAATCATAATTACAATAGGACCTTCATCAAGTCCCAGGTAATCCTTATCAATCCAGTTTACAGTTGGATTGAAGGCATCTTTAAATCCGTATCTTCCCCACAATCCTTTATTACCATACTTATCATAAATGTTTTTCAGAGCGGGTATACAAACCTCCGGAGAAAATGGAATAGATCCTGCAGCTGCTTCAGGAGTAATCGTTCCGTCCTCCGCAATTGTGAGTCCCGGACCGCTTGCTCCTCTGCCTGCATAGCCGTAAAATTTTTTCCCATTCTTCTCAAAGTCTCCCGGCCCGTCGCACGCACTTATTCCCCATGTAAGCGAATCATACCCCTCCCAACCTTCAGGATTCTGGATACAATACTGCCTGTTTGCCAGTGTTGCTCTTCTCGAATTCTCAAAGTAGTCAATTCCTTTTTCTCTCATATACTTATCAGGCAGTCCTTTCAGATCGATAAACATCCCGGTATACTGGTGTCCGAAGAGAGGCGGGAAAATTACATGAGGCAGCCCATCATACGGTTCCTTCCAGTTATAGC
>DATFVA010000351.1:0-11553 GCA_035260565.1 Ignavibacteriaceae bacterium
GTAAATTTTTAATTAGTCCTATATATACGAAACCGGCTCCTCCGGTTGTAAATATTGCTTTATTTGTCAATGCAGGGAACCCCTCAGGAAGTATATTATTTAGAGGATCGAGATCAGGAAAAATAAAACCGGGAGTAAATCCTCCACCTCCTCCGAATGGAGCATCAAAATATTTCGATTCCTGAGCAAAAACAGCGATTGTGACAAATATACTTAATATGGTTACCAGGGTTATTTTTTTCATAAAACTAAAGTAATTAATTTATAAATTTATCAGAAAGCTAATTGAAAAACAAAGAATAAAATAAAACATACTGAACGAGCAGGCATGTTTTCAGTCACTAATCAAGGTATTGGTTATGAAAGTATTAATTACGGGGGGAAGCGGACTCCTCGGGCAGTAGGTTTTTTAAGGGGGGATAAATTATATTATTAGAACCCTGAACTTTGGCGATTTGAAAAGATAATTTTGACAGGTAGTAAAAATTCGAGGAATAACTGATGGAACAATTACTTGGTGCCCATACATCTATTTCGGGAGGCGTATCGAAAGCCGTCGATCTTGCTGAAAAGCTGAAATTTACAGCTATGCAGATTTTCAGCAAAAACAATAACCGCTGGTACGCGAAACCGCTGGACGAAAATGAAATTACTACTTTTAAAACAAAACTGGGGGAATCCGGCATCAAATTCGTTGTGGTGCATGATTCATATCTAATCAATTTATGTTCGTTAAGTGAAGAACTCTTAAAAAAATCGCGTGAATCTTTTTTCGATGAACTGGTGAGATGTGAAAAATTAGGGATTCCATATCTTAATTTTCATCCAGGCTCCCATGGTGGTGCAGGAGAGGATAAAGGGATAAAATTAATTGCGGAATCGCTTAATATTATACATGATACGACTAAAAATTTTAAGGTGAGCAGTATGCTGGAAGTTACTGCGGGACAGGGAACTGCTATAGGCTATAAGTTTGAGCATATAAGAGAGATAATTGATCTGGTTGAACAGAAAGAAAGAATGTCGGTCTGTATTGATACCGCCCATATTTTTGCGGCCGGTTATGATTTCCGTGAACCCGGAAATTATAAAAATATTATGAAGGAATTCGATAACATAATAGGACTGCACCGGCTGAAATGTTTTCATATGAATGACAGTAAAAAAGAAGCAGGCAGCAGGGTTGACAGGCACGAGCATATAGGAGAGGGGCTTATCGGAAAAGAAGGCTTCAGAAATATTATGAATGATAAGAAAATATCACATATTCCTAAAATTCTGGAAACACCGAAAGGAAAAGAACAGCTGGAGGACCTGCAGAACTTAGAGGTATTAAGAAGCCTTATAAAAAAGAAGAATTAATAATCCGTCAGATTTTTCTGTGTGGGATCCAGGGGTTTTAGTACCATTATACCGGTATCTTTTTTAATTTTATTTATGTATGCCGACAAAGGTTCTTCAGTAATCTGTACTACAGAACCTACATGGGGAGCATGCAGAATGTGTATCCTGTTATCCTCCATTCTAACCGCAATTCCAACGTGGCTGACATCCAGCCCCGGGATACTTGTTGTAAATGCTATTATATCTCCATTATTTATCTGATTTTCTACAAATCCGATTCTTTCCTTTGGGACATAAAAATAACTTCTCCTGCCGATCTCTGCTTCCTGTTTTCTGATCTCTTTAATAAATTCCGGGTGATTTTTTAGCTGCGGATAACTTTCGGGATGTGTCGACATAAAATTCAGATGGAATTGAACAGGTTTACCTCCGACAAGTTCAGTGACATCATCGATTATCCCTTTCTGTTCATTATCATAAATCCAATCAGTAAAATAATGAAGACGGCTGGGATATTGGTCAATATTTCCCCCGCGATATCTTATTTTCTGCAGTTCATTTTCATAATCTTTAAATGAAGCTTTTCCCATCTTTATCAACCTGGCAAAAACGAGAGTATTTTCAACAAAGGTTGTACAGTCAAGTCCAGTTAAATTTATTACCAGCTGTTCATCACCATTATCCTCTATTCCGTGGGAAAGGTAGTCAGTCCCGAGAAAAGTTTTTCCTATATCCGCCATTACATCTGTAATTGGTTCATCGGCGAGGCCAGCTGAAGCAGCATAGGAAAATTTTGATCTGCATACCGTAACATCGGTATCTGAATAAACCTGTGCAAAAACATTACAGGTAAGAAGAAGTACAACCAAAAACGGCTTAAAATAATTAATCATATTATATCTTCATTCGCTGGTATGATAGAATATTCCTGTATCTGTCTTGCGTGCGCAAGGTTTTCAAACCGTGCATATTCTTTAACAAATGCAAGCCGTATATCGCCTGTAGGTCCGTTTCTTTGTTTACCTATAATGACTTCGGCCACTCCCTCAGTTGAAGTGCCGTCATCCTGGAAATTTTTAATGCCATAATACTCGGGCCGGTTCAGGAAAAGAACAACGTCCGCATCCTGTTCAATCGATCCCGATTCTCTTAAGTCAGAAAGCTGAGGTCTTTTATCGTTCCTGGTTTCAACAGCACGGTTTAACTGTGCAAGTGCAATAACAGGTATATTGAGTTCTTTTGCCAGAGATTTCAGCGACCTGGAAATATGAGAAATTTCTCTTTCACGGCTTTCAGAATTAGAAGGACCCTGCATAAGCTGAAGGTAATCGATTATAATCATCCCAATATTTTTTTCCGCTTTCAGTCTCCTTGCTTTTGCTCTTATTTCAAGAACAGTTTGAGCAGGGGTATCATCTATATACAACGGGCTCTCGATTAAGCGGTGAGCATTTTTGCTTAATTTTATTCCTTCTTCGGATGGGAGTTTTCCCGTCCTTACAAGGTGTGCATTCAGTCTTCCTTCAGCACACAGCATACGGATAATCAACTGCATTGTTGCCATTTCAAGGCTGAAGATACCTACGGGAACTTTATGATCCACCGAGGCATTCCTGGCTAAGGTTAAGGCAAGAGCCGTCTTTCCCATTGAGGGACGAGCAGCGATGATAATAAGATCCGATTTCTGAAATCCGCCGAGCATTTCATCAAGCTCATAAAATCCTGTAGGCACAGAAAACTTCTGTTTAGTATTAGAGTGAATAGCTTCAATATATTCAAGGGCATCTCTAACAGCCCTGTCCATACTTACAAAGGACCTTTTAAGGTGTGTTTCCGTAATTTCAAAAATTTTCCGCTCAGCCTGGTCAAGGATATCAAAAGCATCTTCGGTGCCTTCATAAGCAGCCCTGGCAATCTCATGCGAACTTGTTATCAATCCTCTCAGGATTTCCTTTTCCAGGATTATTTTAGCATGGTATTCTATATTAGCGGCAGAGGAGATATTCTGTGAAAGTCTGCTTAAGTAGACTGCACCGCCTACTTCTTCAGCCTGTTCCCGCTTTTTTAATTCTTCATAAAGTGTAACAGTATCAATAGGCTCGCCTGATTCAAAAAGCGATACCATTGCATCAAATATTAATTTATGTTCTTTGAGATAAAAACTTTCAGTACTTAAAAGTTCAATTGCCTTAGGAACTGCTTCACGTTCAATCAACATGGCACCAAGTACCGAAGCTTCTATATCCGTAGCAGCGGGAGGTTTTACATCAGCGGGGATTAATTTTGAAATGTTTTCTGTATTATTTCTATTTTTTGCCATATAAAGGAAAATTCAGGTCTGAGTTATACACAAAATGTCAACATAGTTATTGCATCTCTAATTATTGAAAAAATAGAGAGACTAATGAGCATATGCAAGTTAAATTATCCGGTTTATAAAAATATTATTTGAGATAACGGATTTTTGAAGGGATTACTGCATTTCATCATACAATTTTCTGAACTTCTGAACATCCTCCCAGCATCCTCTTTTCCATTGCGGATTACGAAGCAGAGCTGCGGGATGATAAGTTACCATTGTTCTTATGCCTTTATACTCATACACATTTCCCCTCAACTTTGTGAGGGAATCTTTTTTCTTAAGTAAACCCTGCGCTGCCGTTAGTCCCAGTGCGAGGATCATCTTCGGTTTGATCAATTCAATCTGTTTATCAAGGTAAGGAAAGCAGGCATCCATTTCCTCTGCCATAGGTGTACGGTTTCCCGGGGGACGGCATTTAACGATATTGGCAATATAAACTGCGTTCCGTTCGAAGTTAATGGCCTTAAGTATATCGTTTAGCAGTTTTCCTGCGCGGCCCACAAATGGCTCACCCTGTTTATCCTCCTCTGCACCGGGACCTTCACCGACCACCAAAACGTCTGCATCAGGATCTCCTACACCAAAAACAAACTTATTCCTGGATTTATGCAGCGGGCAATTTGTGCAGTCTTTTATAAGATCATTTAATTCCCTTAACGACTCCGCTTTCTGCCATCCTTCTTTTTTCTGAACCAATAGACTTTTTCCTCCTGCTTCTTCAGAAAGATTTTTTACCACACCTGTCTTCCTTTTTATATCTTTTTCAAACAAAATATCGCCAAAAATTTCTTTCTGATCTATTAATGCCTGAATTAATTCGTCTTTAAGTTTCTCATTCATAATACAAAAATATTTTAATCAACGGGCGGAAAATATCTTAGAGAGATTTTATTATTTCATTTAAAATTTTATTCGCTGCCTGAAACTTTGTCATCAGCGGATATTTTACGGGATTACCGTTTCTGAGGAATATAGTAATTTTATTTGTATCGAATTCAAAACCACTTTTTTTATCCTTTAATGAATTCAATACAATCAGATCAAGTTTTTTATTCTTCAGTTTATTTTTTGCGTTAACCAATTCATTTTCAGTTTCAAGTGCGAAACCGGCCGTAAACTGTTTTTCCTTTTTTAAGGATCCCAGGATATCTATAGTTTCAGTCACTTTGATTGAAGTAAGTTTTGAATCCTCTTTTTTAATTTTAGATGAAGAAAGTTTTTGAGGTTTATAATCAGCCACAGCAGCCGACATTATAAGGATATCGCAGGAAGGGAAATATTTATCCACCTGTTTTTTCATCTCTTCAGCCGACTGAATTTTAACCAGTTGAATTTCAGGGTATAAAAATTCAGAAGATGGTCCCGATACCAGAATTACTTCAGCACCGCGCAGGAAAGCAGACTTCGAAATTGAATAGCCCATTTTGCCTGACGAACGGTTGCCGATGAATCTTACCGGATCTATATTTTCAAAAGTAGGACCAGCAGTTACAAGTACTTTTTTTCCTTTCAGATCTTTCCTGTAACCTGAAAGAACCAGTTCTGCAGCATCAATTATTTTATTATTCCCCGCCAGTCTGCCTTTACCACTGAGTCCGCTGGCCAGCTCACCTTCTTCTGCATCAATTATAAAATGTCCCAGCTCTTGTAATTTATTTATATTGCCCTGAGTTACAGGGTTCATATACATATCCACATCCGCGGCAGGAACTATAATCAGGGGACATCGAAGCGCAGTAACCAAAGTCGTTAATGCATTATCAGCAAAGCCATGGGCGATTTTAGCAATTGTATTTATAGTAGCCGGAGCGATAATCATAAGATCTGCCCAGGTACCATAATCGATATGCCAGGTATTAACTTCGCAGCCATCCTGCTGAGAAACCGGGAATGTATTTACTATTACCTTATTCCCGGTGAGGGATGAGAAAGTAAGGGGGGCTATAAACTCAAGAGCGGAAGGAGTCATCACAACTCTTACTTCCGCACCTCTTTGAATAAGTTCTCTCACAAGATAACAGGCTTTATAGGCAGCGATGCCGCCTGTTACCCCAAGAATAATTTTCTTTCCGGAAAGAACATCATCGGGCATTTTATAACTTTTTAATTAGTTATTCTGATTCAGGTTTGTTTTTATAATCGAATGCAATTTCACCTTCAAGCAGTTCGTGCAGCGCCTGGATATGAGGTTTTTCTCTTTTTTCAAAGTCGAGAGCAATTTTCAGCTGAGCAGGGTTATCAAATTCTTCACCCTCTTCGTCTCCGGCCGCAGCAGGGATCGTGCTAACGAGTGCATTATACTCTATTTTATTATCATCATTTATCTGTCTTGCTCTTTTAGAGGCGACGATTGCCGCTTCATAAACATTAGCGGCTTCTTTATCAATTTGTCTCAGATCAACGGGTTCTATGAACATTTATTTATTCTCCTTAATTATATTTTCTATTAAACTTTTAACATCAGAAACAGCTTTTTCTATCTCTACATTATGTATAAAATAATCAAATTTATCTTTAAGTCTCAACTCCAATTCGGCTCTCTCAATTCTTTTCTTCAGATCGATTTCGTCTTCTGTCTGCCTGTTTTTAAGCCTACTGACCAGTTCATCAAAACTAGGAGGAACGATAAAAATCAGTACGGCATCCGGGTAGCATTCTTTAAGTTTTAACGCACCTTTCACATCAATCTCAAGAAGAACGCTGCTGCCTTTCTGCAGGTTCTTATCTATATAATCCCTGAAAGTTCCGTAATAATAATCGTAAAATTTCTCCCATTCTGCAAACTCACCGGCTTCAATTTTATTCCTGAATTCATCTTCCGTGAGGAAGAGATAATCCACACCGTCTTTTTCATTATGTCTTTTTTTCCGTGTTGTTGCTGAGATCGAAAAGACAATTTCAGGGAATTCCTTAAGAATCCTTCTTACAATTGTTGTTTTACCAGTACCGCTGGGAGCAGAAACAATAAATAAAATTCCTTTTGAATTAGCCAAATATCACTCAATATTTTGAATCTGTTCACGGATCTTTTCAATTTCCTCTTTTATAAGAACAGAATTATGTGTTATCTCTGTTGATATAGTTTTAGCTGAGATAGTATTGGCTTCCCTGTTCATTTCCTGGCAAAGAAAGTTAAGCTTTCTTCCGGGTTCTGCATCTTTTTCCATGCTTTCAAGAAAGAACTTCAAATGACTTCTCAGTCGTACACATTCCTCGGTTATTTCCGATTTATCTGCAATCAGTGCAAGCTCAAGTTCAAGTCTATCACTATAGGCTGTAATATCCTCAACCATTGTTTTCACCCGTTCTTTCAATTTCTCAAAATAACTATTTGCACTATTCCCGGATTCTTTCTGAATTTCAGCAACCTTTTCATCAATGAGCGATATCCTGCTTTTTAGGTCTTTCGCCAATTCCTTTCCTTCATTACGTCTCATCTCCAGCAGGCCGTCCAGCGCAGATTCAAGAGCCTTTCTTATAAGCTTAAATACCTCTTCATCGTATTCCTTATCACCCGGAACGAATAATTCCCTGTTGAACAAAAGATGTTCGAGCTTCAGTTTCTCAGTTATTTTTGAAACTTTCTTAATTTCTTTCAGCACTGCCAGATAAGCTTTCAGTTTATCCTTATCAATGGAAATATTACCGTTGGATACAACTGAATTCTTCAAATTTAAGATCACGGATAGTTTCCCGCGGCTGACCCTGTTCTTAATAATTTCCCTGATCTCATATTCACGATTCATCAGGGAGTTTGGAAGTTTAAGATAAATATCCAGGTAGCGGCTGTTAACACTCTTAACTTCAAGCTCGACTAAAAATTTATCATTTTCTGCTACGCCTTTTCCATAGCCAGTCATACTGGAAATCATTTAAATTCCTTAAAATAGAATCTTAAAAATAGCGATTTTAATCCAGCGAATCAAAATAAAAACGATACCCCTGATAATCTATTCTCAATAAATGAATTGCCGGATGATTTTTTATCGATATCAGCTGTTTTGATATCCCGCGGGGCAAGGATTTAGTGCGGCAATCGTCAGACTCAAGTATCAGCTTTATGACACCATAATGCTGTCCAAATACTGATTTAAGGGTCAGGTCAAAGCAGACACGTTAAAAAGCTTCACCTATACCGAAATGAAAGACAAGGTTATCCCAGAAATTTTTGTGATAAATCCAGGTTTTATCGGCGGGATTATATAGTTTAAATGCAAAATCCAATCTGAAGGGGGCTACTGAGGAATAATATCTTAATCCAAGTCCAGGTGAAAGAGCCAGCTCATCATATCTGAATTTATCATACCCGATCCAGGTATTACCATAATCGAAAAATACTGCGGCACCGAAACTCTGTACAAATTTATACCTCCATTCAAAAGAGCCTTCGACCAAAAATGTTCCGCCTTTAATATTAACGCCGTTTATCCCGTATACAGTTGTGGCATTCTGGGGCACTAGTTCATTAGAGCGCCATCCCCTTACAGAGTTGCTTCCACCTGCATAGAATGTTCTGTTCAGCGGCAGCCCGGCATAATCGCCATAATAGGTCTGAATCCTGCCAATTTTAAATTTAGAGGCAAAGATTGACATCCTTCTTTGATTAAGGGACAGATAATAAGAAGCATTCAACTGGACTTTATAGAACAAAGAACCATTAAATTCATTTCCCCCGATTTTTCCGATAAGATAAGGTAAAGAATTAGCTTCTTCAAAAAGGATAGAAATTATATATCCTTCAGTAGGGAAAAGGATATCGTTTGTAGTTGTCCGTCCAAACTCCGCTCCGATTATCGAAAGAATCTTCCTGGAAAGGCTATCGTTATTTGTTCTATATACCTCGTTACTTTGTTCAACGTTATAATAGGTACTGAGGAAATTTATGGCAGTAAATCTGGGTAGTTCAAAGTCGAATGTAATCCGTGAACCATAAACGGTATTATTATACCTGACCTGTTTATTAATTGTAGCATAATTTTCCCAGGTTCCGAAAATCGGTTTACTAAATAGGTAAGGCTGTTCAATTGTGATCCTTGAATCCAGGTAGCCTAATAAGGTTGTATCGCGGAAAGAAAATTTTTGAAGTAACCGGCCATAATTCACATTAAAAATATCCTGAACGCCGAATGAAGTGCTGATTGTAAATTTCCTCGCATTACCGAAGAAATTCCTCCTGATGTAAGACAGACCCAGACCTGCATTAAGAGCACTCTGCTGATTATTCACAATAATTTCAGGCGATAATTCATTCAACTTGCCGATATTTGCTTCCAGTTTAACAGGAACTTTTGAATCTGTAGTGTCCTGCTCTACTCCGGAAATTACAATTGAATTAAAGAGTCCCGTTCTGAATAAACGCTGCTGGCTTTGCCTGATCTTATCGAGATTATAAATTTCTCCTGTTTTCAGATCACTGATATCCCTCAGCATATTTAATTTAACATACGGAGCACCATCACCGGACGTAGTGACCAGCACTGAATCTATGCGGTATTCTTTTCCTGTTGTGAAATATATATCAAGGTCAGCGCGGTTTATAACTGTATCAGTTATAACTATAGTGCTGTCAAACTGAGCAAACATAAAACCATTGTTCAACAGGGTGGATACACCAGACTGCACCTTTTTCTGCACGATGCTTTGCACATACCTGTCAGAAGAATCAAACTTTACTTCATCATTAAACTTCTGCATTATTAAACCGGGGACTCTTTGCAGTCCTTTTAGATTAATTTTGCCGTAGTATGCCGGATCACCTTCACTAATTATATAATCGAGCGTTACCTCATTATCTACTGTGTCAACCTGATAATTATAAGTGATATTGGTTCCAAAAAAACCATTCGCGTTGTAATAGGATTTTAAAGCCTTTATATCGATCGGTATGCTGGATGAATCAAAATAGACTGCTTCGCTGCCAAGGCTGCTGAATGAATGAAGAAATTTCCAGAACCACCAGGGGGTTTCTTTCGAAAGGATTACATCGTTTAACTGGGAAGAAGGAATTGAATTGTTACCCTTGAAATTTATCTGCTGTAATTCATACCTGTTCCCTTCCTGTGCAAAAAGTGATACTGCTGAAAGCATTATGATGATAGCAATAAATTTCGTCATTTTGTTCATATTCTGCGACCGGTTCATTCATCCAGGTCAATGTCTTTATCAACGATCCTGAGGTTCGGATAGTCCTTTTTAAAAACTTTGACAAAATAATTCTTTATTCCGGGCGCAGAGTTTGCTGAAATGAAAAGTGAAATGGCTCTTCCCTTCTCCGTAAAAAGATGCGAATAGTATGTCTGTTTTTTATTAAAATCGATAAGGTACGCGAAAATTTCTCCGCCGCCGCTGCCGAGGTAATAATCCAGGGAATTATAATAAATTAAATCATAGTTCACTGAATCCGGTTTTTCTTTTCTTACCATAGCATCCGTAAATGATCCTTCCAGCAGGTCTGTACTATACACCTCCTCAATTTTATTTCCGCTGTCCTTCATGAGATGGAATTGTATCCCCCATTTGTCGGGTTTATTTATTTCAGTTCCGGCAGCAAATTCCTTAGTAGTGTCTTCATCGAAGTTTCCCGCGAGAGCCACCTGCACATCATTTCCAAGGATTTTTTTTGCTTCCCCGAGCATTGCTTCGGGGGTAGTTAAATTGATTTTATTTTCCGGAACTTCCTTTTCCTTTTCATTACAGGAAAAAGCAAAACCTAAAAATGCTATTAAAAAAAACAGGTAAATCATTTTATTGAATGACAACTTTAGTTCCTTTCGATACTACATTATATAGTTCATTAATATCTTCATTGCTAAGGGCGATCGAACCGTCAGTCCAATTAAATACAAATGGAAGGTTCTTGAAAATAAAATCATACTCGCCTATTCCATGGATACTTACATCATTCCCAAGCGGGGTTTCGAGCTGCGGACAGTCATTATAATAAAACTCGAATTTAAGCTGATCAAACTCCTGCTGTGTTATCAGGTTTTTTCTCAAGGCTTCAGTAATATCATTAATATTCGGGTAATTTAGTTTTAATTTGATATAGTATTTATGGTTCTTATCAATACTACAGATCTGGTAATCTCCTACCGGGGTAGCGAAATCATCAGCCCGTGATTTGTGTGTATTTACATTCTTACCGAAACTTGCGTTATAGCTCTTTATCAATACAGTATCCTCATACAGGTTGAGCGTGTAATCTTTTCTTTTGATAATTATATTGGGATCGTGCAGTACTGTGAACCCTTTTTCCCTCATTGCTTCCTGGAGAGGGACTTCCCTCAGGTTGAGTATAATTCCGTACACGATTACACCAAGGATAAATAGAATTATCCCCCCGCTAAAAAAAAGTGCACTCTTCAGGATTTTCGGGTTGAATAATCTTTTAAGGAGTGATACTGCTTTTTTAAATTTTTCGGGAATATCTGATTTCATTAAATGCAGAGATGTTCTTCAATATAATGAACTATCAATAATTAAAATTTAGTCAAAAAAAGAATAATATTTTACTTTATTAAATGAATATAGCAGAAAAGAGGATATACATAATAAAAAACCCGGACTCTGCCGGGTTATAAAAATCAATTAATATCTGAATTACACTTCCATAATTTCGTGTTCTTTATGCTTTAATATATCATCTATAAGCTTAATATGTTCATCTGTAAGTTTCTGTGTTCTGATCTCTGCATCCTTCAACTGATCCTCAGAAATTTTTTTATCTTTTTCCTCCCTTTTCAGATGGTCATTGGCATCTCTTCTCACATTTCTAATGGCCACCTTATTATCCTCTCCGAATTTCTTAACAAGTTTAACCAGCTCTTTCCTTCGCTCCTCGTTCAGCG
>DATFVA010000352.1:0-3485 GCA_035260565.1 Ignavibacteriaceae bacterium
CAGTTGGGATTATCATCAGTCAGTTTCGCGTATATCAGTTTATTTTCATTTCCGACCCAGCCCATCGTAGATCTTACTCCACTGACAAGCTCTTTTTCCTCTCCGGTTGCCATATCGTGAAGATATATACCCGCGGGAGAAAAGTAATCGGATGATTTGTTAGAAATGTATACATATTTTTTCCCGTCTTTCGAGAAAGTCGGGTAGAAGTTCCCGAATCCTTTATCATCCATTAATTCGCCGGCAGCAAGATTTTCCATAACTCCGGCGGATCTCTTTTTATAATCGGCTGTAAGGTAATCCTTCCACTCCTTATATATTTCATCCCCGTCTTTTCCCAGCACATCTTTGAAGGCGGCATCGATAGTAAAATTAGTAAGCTTGCCGAGTGCGCGGGTAATTTCCTTGAGCTTCTCCTCACCGTACTGCTGTGAAATGTAGCGCGTAAGTGCAAACCCTGCATTATAAACCGACTCATTTCCAAGACTCGTTTTTCCGAACTCACCCATTGCATTCCATGAAAGCATATTTCCATTCAGTGCATATTCACGCAGGATCATGTCCCTGTGCGTATCCCACTGATCATAGTTAAATTCTTTCCTCATATACTGTGCAGTACCCTCAGCAAACCAGGCGGGCATATTAACCGAGGAAAGCGGGTAGGAGACAATAACATTCGGGTAACCGTAGAGGATATCCGGTCTTCTTTCATCCTCATAATTTAAAACCTGGAGAAATACTGCGGGAATGCTGCGTGACATTTTCATTGACGACTGTATCTGGACCATATGGGTAAACTCGTGAGAGATAACATTGCGCAGCCAGTTATGGGCGCCGCGCAGATCAAAATCGAGTGCGCTGGTCCATATTTCAATCTTATTGTCGAAGAAATAAGTTGCGCCGTTCGAATAATCATCGATATCCTTTATTATAAAATGAACTGTACCGGGTTCGTAGTCATACAATGAAGTAATTGGTCCCCACACTTCATCCGCTATTTTACAAACGACCCTTGCTGTTCTTTCAGCGCCTTCGTGGAAATGAACTTCAACGTGTTTTCCCTTAATGGTATACCAGTTAAGTTCGGGGTGAAATTCGGTAAACTGTGCAAACGCGGTTGAATAACTTAGTATTAATATAAAAACAGAAGAAAGAAATATTTTCATATAGAGTTTAATTCATTTTGGGATATGACGAACAGAATAAACTGCATTACTCAAATCGGGATAGCTGATGAGTTATGTAGATGTTTCTCAGATCTTATCCTTAATATTGAAGAGTGTTTGTTTCACTTAACTACTGCAATTTTAATAATTTTTGAATCAGTCTTGCCGCTGACTCCGGCAGCTTCAATCCTTGCAAGGTAGACACCGCTTTGAATATTGCTAACATTCCATACCGTCTCATTATCGAGTCCTCCGCGTGCGTCATCATTAAGTTCGGCAACATAATCACCTGCAAGGTCGAAGATCTTAATATTTATTTTAGCATCTTCGGAGACGTAATACCTGATATAGGTCTGATTATCATAAACAGGATTGGGATAATTATAAGCCCTGTCAGCCGGAAAGAATCCTGCTGTCCTGTTCTGACCGGAAGCTGCTTTAACAAAAGAGCTGTTTTCAGGGTTGCCGTATTCGCCGCCCCAGAAAATATTCCCTTCAGTCAGCCCGATATTCCAGGCGGAGAGGTTCATACTGCTATTGAAGGCTGCCAGTGAAATTTTATTGTTATCCTCGTATAATACAGGGTAAGCAGCCAGGTCTGATCCGGTTGAGATCGGGAATCCATAGACAGTCTTCCCCGTACCGCCGTCGATTGCAAAAATCCTTCCATCAACAGTAGAAGCTATTATTTCCGCATTATCATTACCTTCAAAATCAGCACTAAGAATATTCGAAGTAAACTCAAGATTAACCGGATCTTTAAAAGGGAAATTATCGGCAAGAGATCCGCTTAAATTTCTTGCTTCAATTGTACTCCTGTTATTATAGACCACATAGTTCTCACCATCCTGTTTCAGGTCCGCTATAATAAATGAATTTATTCCTGCTGAAGAAGGGACGTTCCAGGAGGCAATGATCTTACTCCCTTTAATAACATAGAAATTTTCGTCTGTTAAAATTACGGCTATATAATCACCAGTATTATCCCGCGTAACCGCGAGTTTTCGAGGGCTTTCTTCAGTGAAGGTTACACTGTTGTCCTGGTTATCCTGATAGGCTTTATATGAAACGGCCCTGTTAACAGAAGAAAAGATAGCGGCAATAAAACTGCTGTCGGCAGCAATCTGCTGTAC
The DNA here is from genome assembly GCA_035260565.1 of Ignavibacteriaceae bacterium. Lineage (GTDB taxonomy): Bacteria > Bacteroidota > Ignavibacteria > Ignavibacteriales > Ignavibacteriaceae > DATFVA01. The sequence continues at coordinate 2,300 of DATFVA010000352.1, forward strand.
CGTAAGATCCGATCCATAATCCAGGCTGTCTTCTGCTTCCATTAAAGTAGAAGGAAGCTCTGCCGGCTTATACATTATAATTTTTCCATCAGATCTGCCTGCAAGTATTTGAGGTTCGGGAAGATATCTGATTACCGGAGCAGTTGTGAATGCACTGCTGGTATTCACGGTTGCGATTAATGGTGTGGTACCATCGGTAGCATATTCAGTTAAATATTTTCCTTTTGTGCCCACTATATGCTGAACATTTAAATCGGAGAAAGCGGCCATCTTACTGGTTGAAAGACCACCTATATAAGGCATAGCCTCAGCACCATTGCTGTTCAGCAAGTAAAGTGCAGAATCTGCCTGCAAGCCGAAACTATAATATTTCTGAAGAGCTGTAAGATAGATATTACTACCCGAATAGCCGGTATTCCTGGAGAATAATGGCACAATTGTGGAATCGCCATAAGAGATCTTTAAACTCATCTTATTGCTTATATCAGAAAAGTCCGACATGGTAATAAGACTATTTGCACCGGAGTTTGTAACTGCCGGGGGTCTTGTATCTTTTGAAAATTTATTTTCGTATAGTTCGGCTGGATTGCTGCTGTACCAGAAGTCCTCCGGTCCTCCCTCACCGATTACAACATCTCCGAAAATAGTAGTAAACTGCTCGCCGATATCCTGTACACCATCGGCTTCCTCAACGTCGACGCCGCGGTTAAATTTATCGGTATTAATTTTATTCGATATTATTTTTGCATCAATTATATTCTGATCAATATGCCAGATTACAATCCCGTTGCCCGGAACCGCCCAGTCATATTCATCAACATTTATTACAACGCCATCCACCGAATCGACATCGTAGCTTATATATCCTGTTGTATCCTTATAAAAAGTTCTTGTTAAATTATTTCCGTTTATTACATAAGTAATCTTTGAACCATCATTATTTACATCTCTCTCTCTGTTCTCAACGAGGTAATACTCGGTTGAGTTGATAGGGACCTTCAGTATAGTAGTATCGTTAACAGATGCAGCAAGGTCAGCTGCTATTTCCACGGAATAATTTCCCGGGTTTATTACGACGGGCTGAGCCCAGCCAAGATAAATTTTTTCCCATGCAGAAGGCTGAGGAGGATATATGCCGTTATAGGCAAAAATCGACTGACCGTCCATCAGACCGAACCTGCCGATA
>DATFVA010000353.1:0-4735 GCA_035260565.1 Ignavibacteriaceae bacterium
TTTGACAAAGCTTATTTCCTCGCGGTCGCCGGTGCTTCCGGTTAAATAGAAATCAGCCTTATAGTTTTCACTCAGCCGCTTAATTAAGGCAGCATACTTATAAAGGGACCACCGGTTCTGGGGTTTTCCCGCTCCCACATGAAAACCGAAAAGCAGACCATTTTTTTTATTCTTAAATGAGTTTATAAATTTCTGTGCCGCCTTAACGTCATTATCATCGAACGTAATTTCCGATTTATAATTGGAGGTAGTAATCCCGAAAGGCCTGATAATATCGAGGCTTCGTTCAGACACGTTGGAATCCGGATGTCTTCTCCAGTCGATTTCCACCCTTCTATCGAAGAAAAAAGCGCTTTCATTCGGTTTCCCATCGAGGCTAAGAGGGCCTATCCTGGTTTTTGCATTTGAAATCCGTGCGATGAGGTTACTTGTAAATGAAACAGAGACAGTAACCGGGACGAGGGCAACATCATAATCTTCTTTCAGGAGCTTAATAAATTTAGTAAAGTAATAAGGGTTAAAGATTTTCTTTTTATCGAAAATATAAATCCTATCGAGGAATTTATTCTTTATCATCCCAGGATAATTGAAAGGACTTAAAATAAGCGTAATATGACTTTGCGGATATTTTTCCTTAATAGCCCTGAACACCGAAACCCCCGCAAGAAGATCGCCAAGCTGGTTATGCTGACGTACAATAAGAAATTTTTTTGGACTGCCCAGGTCGCTGCTTTTATTTACAGGGACCGAAAGAAAATTCTGAAAGATTTTATAAAGAGCAGTTGAAATAAAATTTTGTTTTGCCATTTAATTAATTTTCAGAGTTCTCATCCTTCTTTTTAATCTCTTTAAACTCAGCCTCCTCAACATTTTCATATTTGCTTTCAGGTTTATTCTTTTTCTGAAAATCCCTCTTTTTCCCTGCTCCAATTCTGAAGTTAACCATAAACAGCTTTAGAATATGATAGACTGCATAAAAAAGTATAAAAAATAGTATTAACCTAAATAAACTCATTCTATCCTCTTCGATTCGGGCTTGAAATATTCCTTCACGCCTCTGTCTTTTCTGAATATCTGCTTAAACAATTCGTTAAAATCCCGCTCATTATTTACAAAATCGATTTCCGTGGAATTGACGATGAGGAGCGGGGTACCGCTGTACCTGAAGAAAAAGTGAGTATAAGAATCACTTAATTCTTCAATATAGCTACGGGTTAAGTTTCTTTCTATTTTTCTGCTTCTTTTTTTAATATTATACATAAGCCTGTCCACACTTGACTGCAGAAATACAACAAGGTCAGGTTTTCTTAAGCTGCGCGAGAGCAGGGGGAAAATGCTTTCATACAATTTCAGTTCTTCACCGTTTAGATTTAAGTAAGCAAAAATTCTGTCTTTGTCAAATACATAATCGCTCACTATATATTCTGTGAACAGGTTTTCCTGGTTCAGCTCTTCCTGCTGCTTAAACCTGTTTATTAAAAAAAACATCTGGGTCTGGAACGCAAATCTTTTCCGGTCAGAATAGAAACTTTCAAGAAAAGGATTAACTTCAAACTGTTCGAGAATAAGCTCAGCCTTAAGCCTGTCGCTGATTTTTTTTGCCAGAGAAGTCTTTCCAGCTCCTATTACTCCTTCAATAGCAATATATTTTACATCAGGATTTTCAATCAATTTTATAACCGTTATAATTTATAATCAGTTTTGGTGATAATATTTTTTTCAATTGTATTAAGGTCGACATCTGAAATTCTAATTTCCTGCCCGGGATAAATAAAATCCGGAGCAATTTCACTAAAGGGGACAATAACAAAGTCTCGTTCCATAATTCCGGGATGAGGCACATTCAGCTCGAAATCAGAATAAATCGTTTTATCGAAAAATAACAAATCCAGATCAATTTCCCTTGGTCCCCATTTTTTTGTTACAGTTCTTCCGAGTTTCTTTTCAATTTCCTTCAGAAAAAAAAAGAGTTTTTTAAGCCAAAGACCGGTTTCAACTGAAATCACGGCATTTAAAAAATTATCCTGCTTCACACTTCCATACGGCTTCGTTTCATAAACAGAAGATTTTGCCGTGATCCTGCAATCAGGAACAGTATTTAATTCAGCAGCCGCTTTTCTGAGGTTATCCTCCCGGTTGCCTTTATTGGATCCGAGCGCTATGTAAACAACAGTAGAAATTTTATCAACCCGAGTTAAGTGATGAAATATTAAAGGTCTTTTCTTTCTTTTATTACCTCGACCTCCACACAATCAACAACGCCGCCGAGAGGCGGGCTATTTTTTCTTACACGTACGCAAACTTTCTGCACGCCTTTAAAGTTCAGCAATAGTTCATTTGCTATTTTTGTTGCAAGTGATTCTATAAGGTAATATTTATCGTCAAGAGCCAGCTTGTATATAAACTTATAAACCTTATGGTAATCAATTGTCTCTGCAAGGTTATCATCAATTGCTGCTTTAGAGAAATCTGTGTACAAATCAACATCGGCCTCGAATTTACCGCCGACAGTCTGTTCTTCCGACAGCACACCGTGGTAGCCATAAAATGTTGCCCCTTTAATCCGGATAATATTTAACATAAAAGTCTCCTGAGGTTAAACCGGGGTTGTTCTTCTGAATTTTAATTTTAAAAAAATACCAGGATTCGCCCATAAAAGTCCTGTTAATACAAGCAGACTTCCCCAGAAATGGTTAGTTTTTAATTGTTCATTATACGCAAGCCAGCCCAGCACCAGAGCAACAATCGGGGTAATGAAGGTCATGAGTGAAAGCAGGATTACATTAACTCTTTTCAACAGCCAGTAATATGATGTGAAAGTCACTATACTGCCGAACAATGCAAGATAAGAGATCGATATAACTGCATTATAGTTGAAATCAACTTTACTTAGATCTTCGAATATCACACCGATAAGAAAAAGTGAAATACCAGCTATGACCATCGGGTAAAAATTCATGGTGAGGGGATTGAGGTGCTGACCGTATTTTTTTATAATCACTGCAATGCATGCCTGCAGCATTCCGCTGACAACTACTCCGATCATACCGATCAGGTAAGACGTAACATCTCCTCCAAGGCTATCGGAGAAAATAACAAGAATACCGGCAAACCCGATTATAATTCCGATAGTTTTTACGAATCCAAGGGTCTGCGAAGGAATCAACAAGTACGAAAACAGAACGATAAAAAAGGGATAAACTGCAAAAAGGACTGCAGATAAGCCCGAGGGAACGAACTGTTCAGCCCAATAGACGAGTCCAAACGGAATAACGAAAGAAAACACACCCATAATTAAATAAAGCCTTACACTGATTTTATCCGTTTGAATCCTCATACCTTTAATTCTCATCCAGAGTAGAATTAAAAAACCAGCAAGAAGGAACCTTAGTCCGGATGAAAACATCGGTGTGAGTGTTTCGAGACCTACTCTGATAGCCAGCCATGTTGACCCCCAGATAAAACATATCAAAGAAAAAACGAGAATTATTTTGATTCTCTCGCTCATACCGGATCTTTCATTGCAATTACTCCCAGGGCTCTGCCCGACAGTTTTCCATCACGCCTATAAGAATGAAGCAGTTCATTATATTCAAAACTGCAGAGTTCTGATCTCTGCACCTGGGAAGATGGTATTCCTTCATTGATCAGCATATCATAGTTAGCAGCAGCCACGTCAAGAAGAAATTTATCTCCTTTTTTATCCAGGTATTCCGCTTCAAAAAATTCAGCCACTTCCGGGCCGATCTCATAGTTTACCCGGCTTATTGAAGGAGCAAGATAGACGAAGAGATCCGCAGGATCACATCCAAACTCAGACTTAAGTTTCGCAACGGTTTTTTCTGTAATCTTCTGCTGTGTACCTCTCCAGCCCGAATGGACAGCGGCAATAATCTTTCTTTTTAAATCATAGAAAAAAACAGCAGTACAGTCAGCGGTACTTATACTTAAGGCTACATTCATTTTATCTGTTATCATTGCATCGCTTTCACCAATATTCCCCGGTGTTCGAGCGTAGGTAATTGCATCACCGTGAACCTGTTTCTGAAAAACCGCACTGTTGATTGAAAGTCCAATTGAACTAAAAAACAATTCCCGGTTATTTAATACTTTTTCCTTATTATCATCAACCGAGAAGGAGAGATTAAAGTAATACGGCGGTTTATGATCAGTGCCATATTTAGTGCTGAATCCGAAGATTATTTCCGGAAATTCATTGAAAATATGTGGTTTAAGTATAAGCATAACAGAAGTGTAAATTTAAGAAATATTTAACCGTTTAAGGAAAAAATAAAAGATAAAAACCAAGGGACAAGTTCAAGTTCAAGTTCAAGTTCAAGTTCAGATTAAAGTTATGTATTTAGTACTATTACAATCAATTGAGACTATAGGGGGCAAGTGTTATATTGGCATACCATTTTGAATCCGAAAAAGGAAAAAACTTGAAAATATTAGTGACCAACGATGACGGAATAGAAGCCCCGGGAATTGCCGTCCTGGCAGAGTCTTTAAGAGAGATAGGGGAAGTAACTATTGTAGCTCCCTTAAAAGAGCAGAGTGCTGTAGGACATGCAATAACCATGCAGCTTCCGTTAAGAGTAATCGACTACAAAAAGAATGGCAGTTTCTTCGGATACGCCGTAAGCGGAACACCTGCAGATTGTGTAAAAATCGGGATAAGAAATATTCTGAAAACTCCCCCTGACCTGGTAGTATCGGGAATCAACCATGGTTC
>DATFVA010000354.1:0-2487 GCA_035260565.1 Ignavibacteriaceae bacterium
GTCAACCGGTACGACGATCCCTCTCACCACGATGATAGTGGTTTTGCATTAGATACGGACGCAAATGGGAATGTTTATGTAACCGGGATAAGTGATGCTGACTTTATAACATTAAAATACAGTGCGGTAACAGGAGCAATAACCTGGCAGAGTTTCTACACAGGAAGTCTTTTCAGCAGACCTGCGGCAATAGCAGTTGATCTTTCCGGGAATGTGATTATCAGCGGCAGCTTCTTCAGAGATACAACCAATGATGATTATATCACCATTAAATACAATTCAGCCGGAACGCAGCAATGGGTGAGCTTCTACGATTACAACGCATTTCAGGATAATGTAAAGTCAATGGATATTGATGGTTCCGGGAACGTATACGTTACCGGGTTTGTTGGTACCTCAAACAATATTTTTGAAAGGCGTGCCGTAACGATTAAATATAATACCAGTGGTGCTCAGCAATGGACAGAGGTTTTGCCTTCAGAAGGATCGGACGGCAGGAAAGTCAAAGTAGACGCACATGGGAATGTGTATGTGGCAGGCACATTTGGCGGGCTTGGAGCCGCCACACTATTTGATTGTTTTACAGCAAAATACAAACAAGTAATTCAGTCGGTTCCAAATGCCTTACAGGAAGTAATTTCCAGTATTAATAGTCTGCCTCTAAGCAGCGGGAACAAGAATGCACTTAAATCAAAGCTTCAGAATGCGCTTGCCAAGTACAACTCTGGTGACCTAAATGCCGCGTTAAATCTGCTGAATGCATTTCTTAACCAGCTATACCAGTTGATAGCTGACGGAAAGATTTCCCTTGCTGCTGCCCAGCCGGTTATTGACTATGTCAATCTTATTATTGCAGCAATTAATTCGAAGCTGCTGAAAGGAAATGCTTCCGGTGTCCCGGGTGATTTTTCATTATCCCAGAATTACCCAAACCCATTTAACCCTGCAACAATTATAAGCTGGAATTTGCGGGAAGCCGCTCACGTAAGTCTGAAAGTGTATGATATCCTTGGAAATGAAATAGCGGTTCTGGTTAACGAAACAAAAGAAGCAGGCCGCTACTCGGTTGAATTTAAAGCATCGAATCTGTCGAGTGGTATATATCTCTACAGGATTGAAGCGGGTCCTTTTACCGAGACACGGAAAATGATACTAATGAAATAGTGCCATTTGGCACCTCAAAAATGAATAAATTAAAAAAAACAATTGAGGTGCTAAGTGAAAATCAGACGAAGAGACTTAAGCAGACAACAAATAAAAAGTTCGGAAGGAGAGTTCATATGGGAATTAGAAAACTCATATGAACTCTTGTATTGGTTCAGCGAAAAATGGAATTTCGTGTTAATTAAATAAGGTAGATTTTCAGTCCGACTTACGTCGGGATTTTCAATTAACATTTCTAACCTCAAATCTGTTTTCTTTAGCTTCTTTAAGTTTCCTCTCCCTGAGTTTTAGCCTCTCATCACTTTGCTCCCTCGAAGAGCTTTTTCTTCCAGTTGTAAATATCGTTCGGATGCACCTGGTACTTTTCGGCCAGCTGACTGATAGGAACATTATTTTCGAGTAACACCCTTACTATTATGACATTCTGTTCTGGGCTGTAGATCTTCCTTTCCCTTTTTTCTTCTGCCATGATAGAACCTCCTGTCTTTTACATTACGTAAATTTAGGAAATTCCATTTTCATTTGAAGCGTTACAATACATACTTAACTCATCCCCCTCTTATATTTAGAAGGATATAGAAACAAAATAACTATTATGTTGAACAAAATGGCTAAATAATAAGCCAGATAAATTTCCTTCAAAATCCTTATCGAACTATTAGTATCAAAATAACCAAAAATGAAAACTCTTTCAAAAGAATACTGATCATTATGCATTATCCAAGCCACAATGATATTAACTATTATCGAGTATATAAGAATTAAAAAGTTTATATACTTAAAATTTTTAAGGGTAATCCTCAGTATGAGTAGAATTAAAATAGTTCCGATCATCCAATATTGAAAATCGTTCATTTATCCTCCTTTATTTAATCTCGGGTACTTCCCCATGTTTGATCATCCAATGTTGAGTCCCTTTTTGGGGATTATAAAAATTTCCTGCTGCAGGAACCTTTCCATGATTTTGGACACCATCAAATATAATTTTAATATGATCATATTCATGGCATCATATTCCTGCATACTAAGCCTGAGTTCGTGATGGACCATATACCGGCAATATCCGTCTATTACCGAAATGAAGAACAGAAAAGTACCGTGAAAATTAACATACTTAATATCTGTATGCCAGTGCTGATGGGCAGCCGTCGGTTGATCAAATCCTAAACCCTTCGCTGTCTTCTTTACCTTATTATACTTGTTAAGCAAACCAGCCTGTTTCAGCACTCTGTAGGTTGTTGAAGGGCTTACGGCAGCTATATTATCATCAAGCATCATATAGGTAAGTCTTCTGTATCCTTCTCCTGGATGATCTTCGGCATA
>DATFVA010000355.1:0-4722 GCA_035260565.1 Ignavibacteriaceae bacterium
GAGCGTTAATAGATTTTTGTAAAACTGTAGATAGCAATATTGATTATGTATCAAACTACTTTAAATACGGCAGAACCAGTGGAGCCATTGAAGGAGTCAATAATAAAATAAAGGTAATTAAAAGAATGGCATACGGTTACAGAGATCAGGAATATTTCTTTAGAAAAATTAGAAGTAAATATTCTAATTTACCCCGCTTACACCTTTTATTTGCATTACCGTAGGGAAAGAACCCATTTTGTCAGAACTGTTTAATTTGTCAGCATATATTTACGATAAAAGTAGTTCTATTGTTTCCTAAAAGTTTTATATTTCTAAAATAAAACTCATAGAGATTTAAAAAAAGTATATTAAGTTTTGTCATCTAATGTGAATTTTATATTCCCGTCTGCAAAATAGTAAAAATCAATATAAGCAGTTCCCGCATGAAGACTATTGAAGAACTATTATCAGAAATTGAGAAGACTTCTGAAAATTTTATCAGATCATTCGGTACCCTCAGTAATGAACAGCTCAACCGGAAACCTGACCCGCATACCTGGAGTATCGCTCAGATTATTGATCATATCATCAGAACAAATGAATCATACTACCCGGTCATTGATCAGATTCGTAATGGCGAATTCAAACCACCCTTCTTATCAAGGATAGATTTTATTGTATCTTTTCTGGGAAAATTGATTTTAAAAGGTGTGCAGCCTGATAGAAAAAGAAAAGTAAAAACATTTTCAATATGGGAACCTTCGGAGAGCAATATACCAGCAGGAATTATCGAAAGGTTGAAAGAACATCAGGCAGAACTCAGGGAATTAATAAAAGATTCGGCTGACTTGATCGGGAATGGAACCGTTATTTCATCTCCTGCAAACAGGAATATTGTTTATAAATTAGAGACAGCATTCGACATAATCGTTACTCACGAGCAAAGACACTATAATCAGGCGCTGGAAGTACTGGCTTTTTTTAACAACACCTCCGGGAAGGACCAAACCTGAACGTTTCCCGGATAAGAAACTGAGGTCTTTGACTCTTAATCTTTTATTCTGTAAAATTACTAGCGATAAATATTTGCGGGGAGTCAGCCATGGGTGTGACTTGTACGGAAATTCCTTTACAGAGAATAATTAATTACTGTATCCAATCTATCAATCAGCGGAAGGATTAATATGAAATTAAAATTTGCTCTCATTTTTATTTTCATTTATTTAACTTCTTTCAATATATATCCCCAATGGTTCATCCAGCAAAGCGGTACAACCGATCTGCTGCATTCTATTCAATTTACGGATATAAATAACGGCTGGGTAACAGACTTAGAAGGAAAAAAATTATTTCATACTACTAACAGCGGAATCGACTGGTACGTTCTAAAAGATTTTGGCTCACCGACAATCTGGAACTTCACTTTTATAAACAATAATGTCGGATATTTATATTCACACGGAATTCCGGCCAACTTATCAAAGACCACTGATGGAGGTGCAAACTGGCAGTTGATTCATTCTTTTGGTGCCATAGTAGATGATCTAGAGTGGTATGATGAAAGTACCGGCTGGTGTATTGATCTTTCGCTGACAACAAACCTGAGCAGGACCACCAACGGCGGTACAGATTGGCAGGGGTTTGAGTACTTTTATTCTTTTGATGGACTTTTAGGCAGAATAGGTATAATAAATGAAAATTCTGTTATAGTGCCTGGACAATATAATTCAGGGAACAATGTAATTTTTAAAACTACTGATGGGGGAACTTCGTGGACAGAAATCCCCGTCACTATAGACCTTTTCGGAGGGAGAATTCAATTTGTTAATGATTATACTGGATGGATTCAATCATCAGGGAATCTTTATAAGACTACTGACGGAGGATTTAATTGGGAAATGCAGGCTGCTTCTGTTTATGATTTCTATTTTATAAATGAAAACACCGGATGGTACATAAATGGTAGTCAAATTAAAATGAGCACCGATGGAGGAATTTCCTGGGTTTCTCAAAATTCCGGAACAACTAATACGCTTTATACACTCGATTTTGTTGATGAGAATTATGGATGGATTTGCGGAGATGGCGGAGCTATCCTTCATACAATAAACGGCGGTACTCCTGTGGAGCTGGTTTCTTTTAATGCCGATGTTTCCGGAAACAAAGTTCGCCTGAGCTGGTTAACATCAACAGAGACGAATAATAGAGGCTTCGAGATACAAAGACTGGAATCTGGTCTTTCAAGTATAGATTGGGAAAATATCGGCTTTATAAACGGAAATGGAACTTCAACAGAACCACATTCATATAGATTTATAGATGAAAACCCGGCTCCGGGAAATTATTCATACAGATTAAAACAAATAGATTTTGAGGGATCATTTCAATATTCTAAGAACGTTTATGTAGAAATCGCTCTTCCTGGAGAATTTGCGCTTTCACAAAATTATCCCAATCCTTTCAATCCAGTGACAACAATTAAATATACTCTCCCCCCGAACACCAGCAGTAAATGTCTTGTAACCTTAAGAATTTACGATGTTCTGGGGAATGAGATCAGAATCCTCGTAAATGGACAGCAGTCTCCCGGTCAGCATCAGGTTATTTTCGATGCCGGAAACCTTCCGGGCGGTGTATACATATACAGGCTGAATGCCGGAGGAAGCTCATTATCCGGAAAACTGATTCTTTTGAAATAGCATTACTGATATTAACTATCGGTAATATTAATATCCCTGACCTGTGTAATTAGTTGTCGCTGACACAACTGGTCTACCATGATAACATTTCCGCAGCTTTGAAAAGCTGTAAGCTCCTTCAATCTTGCTGAATAAAACCTTGTCATTCTGCCTCTGGTTTCTTTAACTTTGGATATCTTTTTTACCATTTTCAAGGAAGGTTTAGATGTATGCATTAGAAGTTCGAGACCTTTCAAAGTCATTTGATACTTTGAAAGCGGTAGATGATGTTTCATTTTCAGTTCCGGAAGGATCAGTGTTCGGACTAATAGGCAGGAATGGCGCAGGTAAAACTACGACCATTCGTATGATGATGAATATCTACCTTCCCGATTCCGGAGAAGTTATTCTGCGAGGATCTAAAATCGGCCAGGAATTTAAGGATAAAGTTGGCTACCTCCCTGAAGAACGAGGCCTCTACAAAAAGATGAAGGTTATGGAAACCCTGCTTTTCTTTGCCGAACTAAAAGGAAAAACAGGACGCGAGGTAGAGGATAAAGCGAATGAGTATCTTGAAAGGTTTGATCTGACCGACAGGAAAAATTCAAAACTTGAAGACCTATCGAAAGGTAATCAGCAGAAAGTACAGTTCATTACTACAATACTGCACGACCCCGAATTCATCATACTTGATGAGCCATTTTCGGGACTTGATCCAATTAATACAAACCTGCTTAAAGAAATTATCCTTGAATTGAAGAAAAAGGAAAAGGTAATAATCCTTTCTACACATCTGATGGATTTTGCAGAACGCATGTGTGATCATATTGCAATGATAGATGAGGGCAAAATAATTCTTCATGGCAACCTTGAAGAAATTAAAAAATCCTTTGGACAGAGAAATGTCACCATCTCTCACACCGGAGATATCTCTTTTGTAAAAAGCTACCCATTCATCGAAAAATTCGAGAGCTTTGGAAATGTTACCAGCATCCGGGTGAAAAATCCATCCCAGATACAGGAACTTCTTAAAACCCTGGTAGAAAAGAATACCATCATTAAAAAATTTGATGCAGAAGATATTTCACTCCATCAGATCTTTGTTGAGGCTGCCGGAAAGAAATCGGCAGATAAATACAGAATGGAGGCTGCAAATGTTTAGCAGGAGAACCATCGCAATTCTAAAAAGAGAGCTTCGGGAAAAGCTTATGTCAAGGACGTTCATAATAATGACTATTCTCCTTCCCCTCTTTATGATAGGTATACTTGCCTTCCAGACTTTCCTCTATTCGTATGAAGGCGACAGCAATACAAATCTGATAATCGTAACAGAATCGGATTCCCTAAAAGCTGAGATGCAAAAGGAATTTGAGCAGCTGCCGTTTGTAAAGAGCGGCTACTATAAAATCAACTTTGAAAGCATGAATAATACAGAGCTGGATAAATATATTAATACTCATAAGTCCGAACTCCTCAGCGAAACACTTACAGGTCTTATTTTTGTTTCTGATTCAGCAATGTTTACCAAGCAAGTAGAATACTTCTCTAAGAATCCTACAAACAGAACATTGTTTGACAAAGTACGCCCCACCATCAATAATGTACTCGTAACAAATTATTTCCGCGGAAAAGATATCTCTGAGGAGGATATTTCTTATGCAAGACAAAATGTGGGCTTTAATAATTTCAGGATCAGCAGCGAAAAGTCAGTTGAAGAAGAAGGAGCCGGGACAGTCATCGTGGCATTTCTGTTTACTTTTCTCCTTTACTTCAGTTTGATTTTTACAGGACAGATGATGATGCGCTCAGTAGTTGCTGAAAAATCAAACAGGATAGTTGAGATTCTATTATCATCGGCCAATAGCAAGGAATTAATGACCGGAAAGATTGTGGGAACCAGTATTACGGGTCTGATACAGATGGCTATCTGGCTCCTCCCTGTTATACTCTTAGTTACAACAGCATGGTTCACACTTCCTCCTGAATTCACTCTCAAACTAAATATGTTTCAGGTAGGTTATTTTCTCTTAAACTACTTTATTGGTCTTATAACTTTTATGGG
>DATFVA010000356.1:0-6281 GCA_035260565.1 Ignavibacteriaceae bacterium
GTCTGTGAAGTTGATTTACTCAATATATTAGGCCTTTGCGAATGCATGTCTTATTGATGTAACCGACACAAAAGAAAATCCTACAAAAAATAAAATCTGGAAAGGAAGTGCTGCTATCTCGAGAAAATAGATTGAAGAGGCAATTCCAACGAGGCAATATATTGCCATTATTGCTTCCACGTAAACAGAGAATCCGAGTTTTCTGGATAAATATCTCTTCCCCATCCAGGTATCACGTTCTGAAACAACTTTGAATTTAGGAGTACGTATAAATTCACTCTTACGGTTCATAAGGCCCTCAATTACAGCACGTGAATTATTAACTGCGAAGCCCATACTGCCAGCCATAAACAGAGGGAAAAGAACAATTTTCTTTCTCCAGTCCGTCCTGATATCTTTCTGCGAATAAAGATAAAAAAGAAATGAGCTCACGAAAGCAAGGACAAACAATGAAAGGATAGCAAAGTAAGCTTCATGCGAACCGCTGTTTTTAATAAAGATCAAAGGGACATTAAGAATAGCGGCTAAAAGTATAAACGGGAACACCAGGTTATTTGTAAGATGAAAAGTTGCCTGGAGTTTTACTCTCAGCGGGATTTTTGATCTCCAGACGAGAGGCAGAATCTTCTTAGCAGTTTCAATAGCACCTTTTGTCCATCTGAACTGCTGAGTCTTAAGAGCATTTATTTCAGCCGGAAGCTCTGCAGGTGAAGTAAAGTCCTGAAGGAATACGAAGCGCCAGCCATTCAGCTGCGCACGGTAGCTAAGATCAAGGTCCTCAGTTAATGTATCAGCATGCCAGTTTCCTGCATCCTCTATACATTTTCTTTTCCAGATCCCCCCAGTTCCGTTAAAATTTATAAAGAAACCAGCCTTGTTTCTAACTGTCTGCTCAATTACAAAATGGCCATCGAGTGCGAGTGCCTGAGCCTTTGTAAGAATTGAGTAATCGCCGTTTATATGTTCCCATCGGGTTTGAACCATTCCAACTTTTTCATCTGAAAAGAAAGAAAGTGTTTTGGTTAGAAAATTCGTATGTGGAATAAAATCTGCATCAAAGATAGCAATATATTCACCTTTTGCAGTCTTTAATCCTTCCTTCAATGCTCCTGCTTTAAATCCTTCTCTTGTTCCCCTCCTGATATGAACTATATCGAATCCTTCTTTTTGTTTTTCAAGTACAATTTTCTCAGTAATTGAAGTAGTTTCATCGGTAGAATCATCAAGCACCTGGATTTCGAGATTATTTTTAGGATATTCTATTTCACAGACTGCATTAATTAATCTTTCAACCACATAGAGTTCATTATAGAGAGGGAGCTGAATTGTAACCTTAGATGTTAAATCACTGATTGTTTTTTCTTTATGTTTAACATTTCGATACTTATTATGATAATACATCATAATAAAACCATGACAACCGAAAACGAATAGAACGAACAAGGAAACAAAGTAACCAATTAGAACTACATCGTCCATTTTTTAACCTCTTATTAAAATTACCATCCTGACACTGTATCCAACAGGATATCTTCAGTTATTTTATCGACTGCTGTTTGTATTGCATCTCTTCTTTGACTAATAGTTCCACCGGAAGGATAGTCGCCATAATTTGAGAATTTTTTATCGAAAATAGTTTTGCGTTTTACAAGGTCTTTATAAGTTACCTGGACATTCAGTGTGATCCTTCTGGCCTGCACATTTTCGCCAGCAGATACAACTGCCGGGGCATCGCTTAAAGGTAAAATCACGCACTCAAGAAGAGCATCCGCATTAACTTTTTCGGTTACCTGTAAAGTATTATCATTTATAAAGTTCTGAACCAGCTGATCGGTTAAAAGTTCTTTCAATCCCGGTTCACCGGAACCGCTTCTATCTTCTGCAATCGGAATTGCAATAGTCTTCAGGTGCTGTGGGACTGAAGCTCCTGTAAAAGAATAAACACAGCACCCTGTAAAATTAATTACACCTATAATGATAAACAAGAAAAATATTTCCGCTGCAGCAGGCTTCAATTTGAACTATTGGTTTTTGAGAATATGTGATTTAAAGGCCATATTGCCTTAATTTTCTATAAAGTGTTCTTTCGCTAATCTCAAGCAATTGTGCAGCATCTTTCTTATTTCCGCGGGTTTTATCCATGGCGTACCGTACTGCTTCTTTTTCAACATCACGCAGGGGGATAATTTCACGGGAATCGTCGTTTTGGTAATAAACTTCATCCTGCCTCTGACGTACAATATCTTTCAGTTCAATAAGGTCTTTTTTTATTTCAAACAAAGCCCGGTAGAGAAGCTCCCTATCAACTTCCTCAGGAGTTCTCTTTACAAATATCGGCAGATTCCGCGGAGGAGCTTCTTCTTCTATAGGAGGATGTATCAGGGAAACAAAAGAAGAGGAATCCAGCACACCATTACGATTTAAGGCAATAGCCGTTTCGATAGTATTTTTTAGTTCCCTTACGTTTCCCGGCCAGGGATAATTTTTAAGTAACTCCAGGGCATCATCGGTAATGGGGCGGGGTCTTATATGGTTCTGTCCGGAATAGTTGTTTACAAAATATTTCGCAAGTTCCTCTATATCACTTTTTCTTTTTCTTAAAGGAGGAATATGCAATGTAACTGCCTTCAGCCTGAAATAAAGGTCTTCTCTGAAATGCCTAGAGTCCACTTCCCTCTGCAGGTCCTTATTCGTTGCTGCTATTATCCTGACATCAACTTTAGTGACAGTCTCAGCGCCTATTTTCATAAACTCATTGGTTTCTATAACACGAAGAAGTTTCACCTGAGTATGAAGCGGCATCTCGGCAATCTCATCGAGGAAAAGTATCCCGCCGTCGGCAATTTCAAAATAACCTTTCCTGTTTTCAAATGCTCCTGTAAAAGACCCTTTTTTATGTCCGAATAATTCACTTTCAAGTATACCTTCGGGGATAGCACCGCAGTTAACATTAACCATCTGTTTATCCGCCCTGCTGCTATAGCCATGAATTGCCCGGGCAAATATTTCTTTTCCCACACCGCTTTCGCCATATATCAAAACTGAAATATCGGATTTAGCGACCTGCATAGTAATATCGACAAGGTCATTGACCTCCTGGGTATTGCTTATTATCCCAAACTTATTTTTAAACTCTTCGGTAGTCATTTAGAACTAAAGTACAATTAAGTAGTCAATAAATATATTACTTTTTAACTCTTTATTAAAGAATGTTCTGGCTTTTGTATCACTCAACACTTACTATAAGTCCGTCCCGGGCAATAATCATAGAATCGTTTATTATGCTTGCCGGGTTTATTCCGGGGATACCGTCCTCAGCCAGGTGAGTTAATATTACCTTTCCCGGCTTAAGTTTTATAGTCATTTCCAGGATGTTCTCATAACTGACGTGAGCAGCTTCAGTAATGAAAATATCCGCTTTATAGTCCTTAAAAAGGTAGAGATCATCCGGTGATCCCAGGTCGCCTGAATAGCAAACAATGTTATCTCCGGATTTGAAAAGGAAACTTGCAGAGGCATAACTCAATGAGGGATCGTACACTTCATATTCCTCAAGGTGTGAATTCTTTTTAGCGATAAAGTATAATTCCCCGGAAATCTGAATTCCGTCGTCAAAATTAAATCCTGCAAAGTGAATAGGAAAACCCATCCGTTCTGCGAAAATATAAGAGAAAGAAAGGAAATTCTTTAAAGTTCCTATTAGTGTATGATGGACAAAAATCTCAAGAGGTTCTTTTCTGTTATTCATTTTCATCTGAACGATCAGTGCAGCAAATCCGCCGGAATGGTCTGGGTGAAGATGGCTTATCAGGATACCATTTATCGAGTTACATGAAAGATCCCGGGAAAGCAATGCACGCGAGATTGAATCGCCCGCGTCCACGAGCAGATTATATCCGCCGGCTGAAATCAATAAAGATGAATGAAACCTATTCAGCGAGGTTTTTCCTGAACCCGTGCCGATAAAAGTAATTTTCAATTTAAAGCTGGTTTATTGACACAATATGACCTTTAAGGTCAAATTGCCTATTGACCACCTGGAGAAAATCTTCTGCTTCTGCCCTATTTTCAAAATGCCCCACATAAACAACACTGAAATCGGTACCGCCAACCGATTTATTTTTAATAAAAGAATAAAACCCCGCATCCTCAAAGGATTGCTTTAGTGAGACTGCGTTTGAATCACTGCTAAAAGCGCCTGCCTGAATTGTAAACTTATAATCTTTTGAGTTATCGGATGTTAGATCAGGTGTTGATGAAGCCTGTTCATTTTCCGTGGGAATTTCCCTTTCAGCAATTTTGATATACGGAGAGCCGGGATAACTTTTTTTGAGTTTACCGAGGAATGTGGAAGCTGTGTTATACAATCCTAAAGAGTAATAGTAGGAATAAAGTCTATAAACAGAAGCATCAGCATATTTACTTTTAGGAAAATCTGTTATGATTCTGTTGTAAACCGGAACTGCCTCCTGACCGTTTTCGGTTAATACACCTTCGAGGAATAAAACAGAAGGATCGTTGGGATATGATTTCTTTAACCCGGGTAAAACCTGTAAAACTGAATCTTTAGTACCGGATTCAATAAGTTTAAGGTAGGGTACGATATCCTGTTCCTGTGAAAATAAAGGTACGGCCGTCAGTAAAATGAATAAAAATAATAAAATTGTTCCGGCAGTGAATTTCCTCATTAGCGATCTCCAAAATAAATGACAACCAATCAAAAATCTAACCGGTCATTCCAAGGTCCTCATTTTCAGAACCGGATAGACCTGTAACTTCGCCGAAAAGTGTTGCGTGGGTTGCCCTCGTAACTATAGCTTTGATATAAGTTCCCTCTTTAATCTTTTCATCGAAAGGAACTATTAATACTTTATTAGAATCAGTTCTGCCTGCAAGGAACTGATCAGATTTCCTGCTGAATCCTTCAACCAACACCGTCTCTTCAATGCCGATAAGTTCCTGGTTGATTTCAAAACTGATTTTCTGCTGAAGTTCTATAATTTCCTGCAGTCTTTTTGTTTTAATTTCTTCAGAAACATCATCATCCATTTTAAAGGCCTTTGTTCCTTCCCGTGGAGAATATTTAAACATATAAGCACCATCATACCTTACCTGTTTCATGACCTCGAGTGTCATTAAATGATCTTCCCATGTCTCTGTAGGGAATCCGGCAATAATATCTGTCGAAAAACTGACGCCGGGAATAAACATTTTTGCTTTTTCTATTAAAGCGAGGTAATGTTCAATAGTATATGTTCTATTCATCAGTTCGAGTATCCTGTTTGAACCTGATTGAACGGGCAGGTGTATATGGCTGCAAAGATTTGGATACCCAGCAATTGTGTTTAGAAGCTTATCCGATAAATCCTGCGGATGAGAAGTAGTAAACCGGATCCTCAGATTATTGTCAACTGCTGCTGAAGCAGCCAGAAGATCCGCAAAATCATTGTTCCCGTCGAGATATGAATTTACATTCTGACCAAGCAGAGTAACTTCCTTAAATCCTCTTTCCGATAATTTTTCTATTTCATTTACCACAGAAACAAGAGGTTTACTTCTCTCCCTGCCCCTGGTAAATGGAACAACGCAAAATGTACAGAATTTATCGCAGCCGCGCATAACGGAGATCCAGGCCTGCAACCCGTCTTCCCGGTAAGGCACAATATCGTCATAAGTTTCTGTTTTAGACAACCTTACCCCGATACCTTTTTCACCGCTAAAGGCTGTATCTATTAAAGCGGGAAGTTTTCTGTACTCATCGGGACCAACAATCAGATCAACTATCTTTTTATCCTCGATTAAATCCTGCCTCAGTCTCTCAGCCATACAGCCGAGTATACCAACGATAAGTCCCGGTTTGGATTTTTTGACCGTCTTAAAATTGCCCAAACGGCCGTAAATTCTTTGTTCGGCATTTTCCCTTATACTGCATGTATTCAGTAAAACTACATCTGCATCTTCCGCTGTTTTTGCTGCGTCGTAACCTGAATTGCTTAAAATTCCCATAACTATTTCGGTGTCGGCCAGGTTCATCTGGCAGCCATAGGTTTCTATATAAACTTTATTTTTATTCATCTTTTCGTAAAAAATTAGAAGGAAATATAAGATTAAAGCGGCAGGAGTTCAATACAATCAGAATTCAAGAAAAGGATTGTCTAAACACTGGTAAGATAATATAATACAAGGTTTAACAGTACAAATCCCAGCCCGGCAAAGAGTGCAAGAACAATTCTTCTTTTCTTCTGTCTTGACTTAAATATTTCCCCGCCTAAATTAACCCG
>DATFVA010000357.1:0-2684 GCA_035260565.1 Ignavibacteriaceae bacterium
TTGGAGAAAAGGAGATGGCTGTTATCAAGAAAAAAGTAACAAGGAACAGGTAACAAGCAACAAGGAACAGTGAAGAAGTGAAGAAAAGCAAGAATTCGTTTTCTTATTCATCGAAGGCCGCATATTTATTTTTAGCGCCGGCAGTAACATCGATACTTATATTTTTCTTTATTCCTGTTATGGCGTCTTTTGCTATGAGCTTTACCGACTTTGATATTTACGCACTCGGAAGTATCGATATGGTCAGATTTATAGGGTTCAGCAACTATGTACAGCTTTTTGGGGACCCTCTGTTCTGGCAGTCACTTCAGAATACAATGTATTATGTTGTGCTGGCATCGCCGCTTTCAATTGCAGTTGCGCTGGGGGCAGCTATACTATTAAATTCAAAACTCATTAAATACAAAGGCTTCTTCAGATTAAGTTATTTTATTCCTTATATAACAACACTTGTGGCTGTGGCCATCGTGTGGAGATTTATATACCACCCAAAGTTTGGTATTTTGAATTACTTCCTCAGTTTGATTGGAATTAACCCCATCGACTGGCTGGGAGACCCGGCAACAGCAATGCCTGCTATCGTACTTATGTCGGTTTGGAAAACTTTTGGTTATAATATGATAATTTTTTTAGCCGGACTCCAGAACATTCCCGAAGATCTTTATGAGGCGGCATCTCTTGAAGGTGCAAATGAATGGCAGAAGTTTAAAGCAATTACAATCCCTATGCTTTCACCAACAACTTTATTCGTTAGTATAATTACTATAGTAGGGTTCTTCCAGTTATTCGCAGAACCCTATATTATGACCCAGGGTGGTCCGCTTAATAAAACGCTCAGCATTGTAGGATATATGTACCAGGAAGGTTTCCGTTGGTGGAATATGGGTTATTCAGCTTCAATATCATTTGTATTATTTTTTATTATCATGATTATTACGGTACTCCAATTTAAACTTCAGAAAAGTCACCTGGCATAAAAATGAAAAAAGCTTTACTATATATATTTCTGGCCGTAACCTCGGTAATAACTCTTATCCCGTTTATATGGATGGTATCTGCTTCATTTATGCCGGATGGCAAAGCAAGCGTTTATCCTCCGGTATTTTTCCCGACAGAGATAGTCTTCGATCAGTACATTCATCTGCTTACAAGATTGAGTGTTGCACGAAGTTTCCTGAATAGTATCCTCGTATCAGGCATGGTAACTTTCTTCTCTTTATTTTTTAATTCAATGGCGGGTTATGCTTTTGCAAAATACAGATTTGCGGGCAAAAGTAAACTTTTCAACCTGCTGCTCGTAAATATGATTGTACCAAGCCAGGTAACTATGCTTCCGTTATTCCTGATGCTAAAATCAGTAGGTCTGATCAATACCTATATGGCCATATTAGTGACCGGTCTGGCAAATATTTTCGGTATCTTTTTGATAAGGCAGCACTGCATGGCAATTCCGGACAGTCTGATCGAAGCTGCAAAAATGGATGGAGCGTCAGATTTTCTTATTTACAGAAAGATAATACTTCCATTGGCCATCCCGGTGCTGGCAACCCTGGGAATTATAACCTTCCTGGGAACATGGAATGATTTTCTTTGGCCGCTTATTGCTCTAACCGACGATTCAATGTACACACTGCCGGTAGCTCTTTCAAGTTTAATGCTGGAGCATACTAAAGATCCTGAACTAATGATGGCAGCATCGGTTATAACCATCATTCCTGTAATTGTAGTATTTCTTGTTCTTCAGCGGTATTATATAAAAGGGATTATGCTGGGAGGCGTGAAAGAATAAACTCCGTTATTTCAAAGAAAGCTTAATAATAAACTCTGCGCCTTCGTTATCTTTGTACTCAATCGATCCGCTATGCTGCGAAATCATTGCATAGACGATCTGGAAGCCGAGAGTTTTAGCCTTCGGGAAATTAATTTTTTCGGGGAGCCCTATGCCATTATCTTTCAGGTTGAGTGAGATATTTTTATCCTCTTTTTTCAACTCAATGGAAATGAGACCCTTCTCTTTATTTTTAAAGGCATATTTGACCGCATTGGTTACCAGTTCGTTAATAATCAATCCTATTGATATAGCCAGGCTCGAACTGATAGCGAAATCATCGATATCCTTCAAGATTTTAATTTTACGGGCATCATAGTCATTTATCGATCTTATATGATCTATTATCTTATAAAGGTAAGTTTGTACATTAACTTCATTAAGATCGGACGAACGGTATAGATAATCGTGCAGAAATGAAACCGAGTTTAACCTGTTACGGCTGTCACTTAATATGCTTTGAATCTTTTTGTCTTTCGTATTAACCAGCTGCAGGTTGATCAGGCTGGCCATAAGCTGAAGATTGTTCTTAATCCTATGGTTCGATTCTTTTACAAGAATTTCTTTTTCGACGATAAGCCTCTTCAGTTTGTCCTCTGCTTCTACCATTGCTGTTATGTCTTCTACTGCTACTACTACAGCCAGAACGTTACCATCCTTAACCAGCGGAATTGCTGAATTTAATATCGTTTTCCTTGATCCATCAAAACACTGGATCTCCAGGACTTCACCTATTGATATTTCCTTTTTTGTTAAAGCCCTGTAACTTGCCCACTCTTCGCTCGTTATCTCCTCCCCGCTTTCAGCTCTCCAGGCTTTGTATTTTTTATGATCAGCTATTCCATTGTATTCCGAC
>DATFVA010000358.1:0-6310 GCA_035260565.1 Ignavibacteriaceae bacterium
TTTGATATTGATTGGGAGTATCCTGTAAAGGGCGGCGTCGATAGCATGCATCACAATCCTTACGATAATAATAACCTGTCTGAATTGTTTGCATTATTCAGATCCAAACTGGATTCAATACGCCCCGGCTTCCTACTTACAGCAGCAGTTCCTGCAACAGAAAAATATGCAAGGTATTACAATATTAGTCACGATCAAAAGTACCTTGACTGGTACAATTTAATGACATACGATTACCGCGGGGGCTGGGATAAAATTACTGGACATAATACCAACCTCCTTTCATCAGCCGTAGATACAACGTTTGACAGAGAAAGAAATTCATTCGATAAAACAGTGCATTTGTTTAACTGTATATACGGCGTCAGCCGGTCAAAATTAGTTCCCGGTGCTGCGTTTTACGGAAGAGGGTGGGGCAGTGTCGATTCTCTTAATTATGGTCTGGGTATGCCGGGAAGTGCGACCTCCGGGATCTCTGAAGAGGGTTATAATTACTTCTCTGATCTTCAGGAACTGCTTAATCAAGGATTTGATGTGTACTGGGATAACTATACAATGGCCCCTTACCTTTATAATGCAGAAAAGAAAATATTCTGGACATTCGATGACTCCCGGTCAGTTGCACTGAAAATCCATTATGTACAGGCTTATAATCTAAGGGGACTTATGTTTTGGGAAATTACCGGTGATGATTCCATTGGTACTCTTGTTAATACAATTTATTCCGGGAACATGCCCGATGTTAAAATTCCTCTGGAAAAGAAAAACAATTCATCCCCTTTTGTTAAAATAATTAAACCATCAGCAGCCGACTGGATTAACGAAGGTTCGAATTTAATTATAGAAACTGAAACTTCTGATAATAACGGCAGGATTCTTAAAGTTGAATTCTTCGGTGATAATAAATCTTTAGGATTCAATACCAAAGCCCCCTTCAACTGGGTATGGTTTGATGTCCCGGAGGGACACCACCAGGTTAAAGCCGTTGCCTATGATAGCTATGGTGCGAAAAAAGAATCGCCTCCTGCTAAAATTACAGTCAGGAAAAGATAAATCATTAATTATACTTTGATAGAATAATGAATGTTGAAGGATCTGAAAGGCTGGTTTCACTCGATGTGTTCAGAGGAATTACCATTGCCGGGATGATACTTGTAAATAGTCCCGGTACCTGGGCACACGTCTACCCGGCCCTTCTTCATTCTAAATGGAACGGTTGTACTCCTACTGATATAATATTTCCATTCTTTATGTTTATCATAGGGGTTGCGATTACTTATTCTCTTTCAAAAAAACTTGAGCATAATGAATCACGCTCCCGAATAGTTCTGCAGGTTATAAGAAGAAGTCTCCTGATATTTTTGCTGGGGTTATTCCTGAACGGTTTTCCATATTTTGATTTTGCAGTTTTGCGTATTCCGGGCGTACTTCAGAGAATTGCCGCCGCATATCTTATTTCTGCACTCATTTTTATAAAGTTTGATAGAAGGGTTATTATTATAATTACCGGATCAATCCTTCTTTTCTATTGGGGATTAATGACGCTTATTCCCGTGCCGGGAACCGGTGTCGCAAGTTTAGAGCCGGCCGCAAACCTGGGTGCCTGGATAGACAGGTCTATTTTCGGAAACCATTTATGGGGCCAGTCCCGCGTATGGGATCCGGAAGGTCTGTTAAGTTCAATTCCATCTATCGCAACTGTTCTTATAGGAATCTTAACCGGTTCACTGCTCAGAAGTGATAAAGATAAACTAACTAAGACTATTTATATGTTCGTCTGGGGAAATATTCTCCTGGCAGCCGGGATTATATGGGATATATGGTTCCCGATAAATAAGAATTTATGGACAAGCTCCTATGTTATTTATACTGCCGGATTGGCCCTGGATTTCCTGGGAATGTGCTACTGGTTTATTGATGTCAGGGGATATAAAAAGTGGTCCGGGCCGTTTATAGTTTTTGGTATGAACGCAATTGCTGCCTACTTCTTATCTGAATTTTTAGAAATAATAATCAATGAAGTCAAAGTGCAGTCAATACCCGTGAAGGAATTTCTTTTTAATCATATGTTCATTCCATGGCTTGCACCCATAGATGCATCACTTCTGTGGGCAGTATGCTACGTGATTTTATTGTTTGTTTTTATCTCCGTCCTTTATAGGAAAAAAATATTTATTAAAGTCTGAGATATACATGAAGGTGTTAAAATGAAATTAGCTTTAACTGGAGGAAAAATAATCACGCCGTTCAGAGTTATTGATGATGGTACAATTTTAATTGAAAAAGGTAAAATAGCAGGCCTCGGAAAGTCCTCTGAAATAACCCCTCCTCCGGAATATAAAGTAATTGATGTACACGAGAAACTGGTTTGTCCCGGGTTTGCAGATCTTCTCGTTCACGGTGGAGCAGGTCACGGGTTTGCCGATGATAACAGTGAAAGTATAGAAAAGATCAGCTCTTACTTTCTCCGGCACGGATCCACAACTATGCTTGCTTCTCTTTTTGCAAAACCTGAAAGACTTCTTCTGAAGGATCTGCGTAGAGTAGCCGATTTTATTGAAGGCCATCCCGGATCGAATATCCGCGGTATCCATATGGAAGGGCCTTACCTTAATAAACAGCTCAAAGGAGCAATGAACCAGGATTACTTATGGAAACCTGATGTTGATTCCTGGAAGAAAATATGGGACGCTTCTAAGGGACATATTAAGATAATGACTATTGCCCCGGAATTGCCGGATGCTGATAAAGTGATGCGTGCAGCTGCTCAGGATGGGGTTGTCCTTTCAATTGGGCACTCAATGGCAAGCTATGATGAAGTACTTAATGCTATTGATAACGGTGCAGCGCATGTAACGCATATTTTTAATGCTATGCAGCAGTTCCACCATAGAACACCAAGTATTGTACTCGCTTCTCTTCTGCATAATGAACTTAAAATTGAATTAATAGCAGATACACTGCACGTTCATCCTGCAGTAATTCAGCTGCTCTTAAAACTTAAAGGCAGCAGCGGTATTATACTGGTATCCGATTCTATAAGAGCGGGCGGCATGCATGAAGGTGAATATGAGTTTGCCGACCAGAAGATTTATATGAAAGGTAAAAAAGCTTTTCTTGAAGATGGAACACTTGCCGGAAGCACACTTACCCTTAACCTTGCAATTAAAAATATGGTTGAAGCTGCAGGGGCAAAAATAACCGAGGCCGTCAGGATGGCCTCATTAAACGGAGTGAAAGTATTAAACCTTGATCATAAGAAAGGAATACTGGCCGTCGGCAAAGATGCAGATATAGCTGTACTTAACAGTAACTATGAAGTAGAGTTGACTACCCTTAAAGGCAGAATAACTTACGGCAAAAATGTTAACAAGGTTATCGAATAACAGATTCAGGATAATCACGTTAGAATAGAAAGAAGATTGTTCTGTTGAATAAACTAAAATTAATAGGAGAATTAAAGTGAGACTTATAATTCAGCCGACATATGAAATGGTTTCTAAATGGGTTGCAAATTACGTTGCAAAAAGAATACGTGAGTTCAAACCGACAGGGAAAAATCATTTTGTGCTTGGACTTCCCACAGGCTCATCACCCTTAGGTATGTATAAAGAACTTATAAACTTAAATAAGAAGGGGATTATCTCATTTAAATATGTAACCACATTTAATATGGATGAATATGTGGGATTACCCGAAAATCATCCTGAAAGCTATCACTCATTTATGTGGAACAATTTCTTCAGTCATATTGATATAAATAAACATAATGTTAATATTCTGAATGGGAACGCTAAGAACCTTGAAAGAGAGTGTGAAGATTATGAAGCCAGAATTGCAAAAGCAGGAGGGATAAATTTATTCATAGGAGGTATTGGACCTGATGGACATATCGCATTCAATGAGCCCGGTTCTTCATTAGGCTCATTAACAAGGGTTAAAACCCTCACATTCGATACAATTACAGCTAATTCAAGATTCTTCGATGATGACCCGGATAAAGTGCCGAGAACAGCCTTAACTGTTGGTGTTAAAACTGTACTCGACTCAGAGGAGGTTGTTATAATTATAAGCGGATTAAATAAGGCCAGGGCACTGGCAAAAGTAGTTGAAGAAGGAGTTAACCATATGTGGACTGTCAGTGCTCTTCAGCTTCACCCGAAAGGAATTATTGTTTGCAATGATCAGGCTACATATGAGCTTAAAGTAGGAACTGTCAAGTACTTTAAAGATATAGAAGCAGTTCACCTTGATCCCGATTCTCTGCTATAAATAATGTAAAGCGAAACGCTGTTTCGCTAAGTTGTAAAGCGAAACGCCGTTTCGCTAAAACTCCGCGGTTCGCCCCAACACTCCACCCTCCAATACTCCATCCCTCCCTCCAAACCCACTGTCTCAATTTGAGCTATGACATTTTGTCATACTGTTTATTTTTTCAACTGTCGAAAGTTGCGATTATGGCCTATTTTCGCATTGTCTCATTTTGAGTCCTCCCGGCCTTTAAAAGGCCTCTTACCGGCCTCTAAATAGGGTGTAAATTCGGTGTCTGCCATTTTGTCAGCGTTGTTGCAAATCTCAACAATTTTATGAAGCTCTGTTCAGGATAGTCTTGTCCGCTTTAGCGCTGATCGTTATCCTGTTTCTGTCTATCCAGTATGCCCAGGGAATAAATAACCATTGAAGTAGACCTGCATAACCAATTGCTTCAACAGAAGGAGGCGGCGGACTAAAAATGTTCATAAGATAAACTATAAACAGAAAAATAATTAAACTCCAGAATCCGAATGTACCTTTTTTGTTTTTGGCCTTGGTACAGGAAAGATAAAAATAAATTCCTGCGCTGAATATTAAGATTTCAAGAATCACTGAAACTACCTCGGAGTTCCATAAGCCAATTCCAACCTTGAAATCGCTCCATGGAAAAATCGGGAGATCAGGAATATGAACTATGAGATCAAGGACCCAATGGCTTATTACCAGGATTCCTAATATAAATGCATTGTATAAGTTTCTCTTATATAAGAAATATATCGAACCGAAAAGTGCCGCCCATATTATTACCATAAACAGGCTGTGTGAATAAGGATAGTAGGAGAATTCAAGTGGATTTGCATCTGTCAAACCTGGAACTATTTTAACTTTCTCTATTCCGGTTAAAATAAAAACCGGCCAGATAAGATCCAGAAATTGTGCTGCAAAAAACAGTGTGCCTGCTGAAACTCCGGGCGCAGCTTTCTTTCCTGCTAACCCTGCTCCATAATGGCCGATAAACATATTTAACCTTTCATATTATTGTTAATTAAACTTCTTTGATAAACCAATGAGATAATATTTTTTTCTAATATAAATATCTTTGCGGCTAAATTTCCACAATCACCGTTTTTTTTATCTTATTAAAACCTCCTTAAGTGATGTGATGGAAAACAATTAAGAAATGGCGTTAAGAAAGTTAAATGGAAGGAATAATATGTTCCATACTATTATCACAATTTATCTTTTTCAGTTTAGTTAAGTATTCTATATGATATAATTAAAAACGCCTAAGGTGCGATTATGTGGCAGGACTATATTAACATATTAGTTTCCGGATGGCTTATCAGCTGCGCTTTTATTGGTATGATCAGGAATGAAATAAGTATGATATTAGCAAGCGTTATATTATTGGTCACTGGCTTGTGGGGCGCCGGAAAAGGGAACAGTAGACTTGACATGATACTTGTTTTCGTTGGGTTTGTTTTATTTTTATTTGTCTCTGCAGGGGTGGTAAACGAGGTAATTTTCCTATTTTCCGGAGTTATAACGTTAATAATATCATTCTGGGATTTAATTGTGCACCCTCGCCCGGGATAAATCTCTAAATGCGGGTGTAATGGAATTTATACTTGTGATTGTTGTCATTAAACTTCTGTACTTTTGGCAAAATAAGGTCTTATATTAATGCACTGAATTACCTTTTTCTAAAAACCCTATGTAAAAGTACATCTGGGAATAATGTGTTAATTAAGACTTTGGCAAAATCTATTTCCGTCCTGATAATCGAAGATAATCCGGGCGATACCAGGCTGATCAAAGAGACCTTAACCGGTTCGTTGAACGAAAACTATAACATTGACAGCTGTTCTCTTCTTTCCGATGGATTGAATGCTCTGTCAAATAAGCATTACGATATTCTGCTGCTCGATTTAGGACTCCCGGATAGCAGCGATCTTGACACATTAAGAGTTATAAAAGAATATCATCCCCGCATCCCTATAGTGGTTTTAACTCTGGATAGTAATAATAATCTTGGCTCTTCTGCAATCGAAAGCGG
>DATFVA010000359.1:0-17829 GCA_035260565.1 Ignavibacteriaceae bacterium
TGAGGAGTCCGCCGTATGTACCTATCCAGACGATTCCTGTATCTGAAATATCGCGGTACATCGTAAGAATATAATTCATATGAATATCATCGGTCCCAAATTGGCGTGAAGTTAAATGAATAAGAGAATCGGATCGGGGATCATAAATAAACAACCCGTTCCCGTATGTCCCTATTAAGAGATTCCCGCCAGGTGCTTTAAGCAGTGAAGGCACTGGAAAATACCGTAAAGCATTATTTTCATTAATTGCAGAGGGCAGCTGTTTAAACTTCCCTGTACTGCCATCAAATAAACTTACGCCTCTTTTAGTCCCTACCCAAATCAAATTATTATCAGAGAGAAGAAATGAGATCCTGTTTGTTCCGGCCCCGCCGCTTTTATACGTTTCAAAGGTGCCGGATTCTTTATTGAATTTATCCAGACCGTCAGCTGTGCCGATCCAGATATTTTTATTTTCATCGATACAGAATGCGGTAACAGAATTATTACTGATGCTCTTCTCATCTCCGGCCTGAGTTGAATAAGACACAAAACGTGATTCGTCAGGGTTCAGTTTGCTGATGCCGCCTCCATATGAATTTATCCAGAGAATACCCGATTTATCATTCAGCAAATTCAATACACTATTGCCGCTGATTGATGACATATTGCCTGCCTGATTTTCATAAAGCCTGACATTCTTTGAGTCATTGTCGATGTTGAACAGTCCTCTGCTGCTGCCTATCCATAGTTTATTATCTTTATCCCGGCAGATTGAATAGACATAGACATCATTCAACTGTGAAATTTCTGATTTAGTAAATTTTCCGGTTACAGGATTGAAAGTGTACAAACCTTTCGTAGTTCCTGTCAGTAGTTTACCGTCTTTAACCTCCATTACTGCAGTAATAAGGGGGGCGCGTTCACCCGTTTCGTTGAATAATTTATAATTAAGGAAAGTGTCAGTCTCCTTTATATATTTTGACAACCCGGCAGGGCTGCAGATCCAGATAGTGCCCTGACTGCTCGTGTACAGGTGGCGTATTGAATTTGCCGCAATACTGCGGGGAGTATTTTCATCGTGTACATACTTAATAAATTTGTTTTTGCGGGAGATATATTTATTCAATCCGCCGGTTTCCGTACCAAACCACAGGTTATTATCTTTATCGCCGGTTATTGTCCAGATAATATTATCAGATATACCATCAGGGTCTTTTTCATTGCTGATAAACCGTGTGAACTTACCGTTAGAAGCATCAAATTTATTCAGGCCGCCTCCCCATGTTCCGATCCATATATTGTGGCCGGAATCCTCATAAAGAGAAATTATATCATCAAATGAAATAGAATTTTCATCATCGGGATTATTTTTGAAAACACGAAAAGTCTTCCCGTCATATTTTACCAGTCCATACATCGTTCCGAACCACATAAATCCCTTATGATCCTGCATCATACAATAGGTAAGGTTCAACGCTGCTCCTTCATCAAGGGAAAGTCTTTCAAATTTTACTTTATCATTCTGGGAAGCAGGCGCGAAGCCACTAATGAAAAATAAAAAGGAAAGCAATAAAACAACGAATTTCATATTTTCTGGTTTCATGTCAGGTTTTCTTATAATAATTATAACGGGATAATTTGAAGATATAAATTTAAGATTAAATATACTTCACAATTTTCTTACAAAAATCCCGCAGAATGGGGGATCATTTACCGAGGTAGCCTCGTAAAGATCAGTAATAGAGATGGACGAGACGTTATTTTACGAGCGAAGAATGGGGCCCCCTTTTTTATTTTTGATATCAAATAATTTATCTAATTCCAACCAGTTTTCTTACCTATTCATTTTTAGGGAAAAACACTCAATTATTGTAATTTTGCACAAATTATTTTATGAATCTACGGGGATTCTATGGAATCTGTTATTGATAAATTTTTCTATCCAAAATCATTGTGCATAGTAGGGGCATCAGGAAAAAAAGGGAATCTCGGCTATGAATTAACAAGCTGCGTAAAAACATACGGTTATAGAGGGAAATTATTGCTGGTTAATCCCAGGACTGAAGAAATTCTCGGCATTAAATGCTATCCTTCGGTTACTGATATTAAAGAGAATATCGACCTTGCGATTGTTATGGTACCAAAACAGTTTGCAGAAGAGACAATTCAGCAGCTGCTTGATAAAAAAGTGACTTCAATTATATTAATTACGGCAGGCTTTAAGGAAACAGGCAAAGAAGGAGCAGGTAAGGAAGTACAGATAGCTGAAATGGTGACTTCGCAGGGAGGCAGACTCGTCGGGCCGAATTGTATGGGAATCATTAATACATTCGATTCCGTGAAGCTTAATGCCACCTTTGTTGCAGAGAGGCCGGAAACCGGAACGATGGCTTTCCTTTCCCAGAGCGGAGCAATAGGAGCTGCAGTTCTAAATTCACTCAGAGAAACAGATATCCGGTTCGGACATTTTATCAGTGTAGGAAATAAAGCCGATATGAGTGAAAATGATTTCCTGGATTACTGGCAGAATGATAAGAATATAAATGTTGTAACCTTATACCTTGAGAGCTTTGCCGACGGCAGAAAATTCGTTCAAAAATTCATCGATAATAAAATAACCAAACCGGTAATAATAGTTAAAGGAGGAAGAACTTCCGGAGGAATGAAGGCGGCTTCTTCTCATACCGGAGCGCTCGGAAGCAGCGATAAAGTGGTGGACTCGATCCTCAGGCAGTTTAATCTTATCAGGACAAACGATCTAAATCAATTATTTAATACCGCAAAAGGATTTGAGAATTTTCCGCTGCCCGCGGGCAAGAGAATTGCCGTAATTACAAATGCAGGAGGTCCTGCTATACTCGCAGTGGATTCGATAGAGAAGAACGGATTAAGACTTGCCGAACTATCATCAGAAACAAAAACAAAATTAAGAGAGATTGTTCATCCTGAAGGGAGTGTTAATAATCCTGTAGATCTTCTTCCCGGCGGAACTGCGGATGGTTATCATGATTCCATTGAACTGCTTTTGAATGATGAGAATGTAGACGGAGTTATTTCTGTTTTTGTAGAGCCGATTATGGTTAAAGCTTTGCCGGTGATTGAGCTGATCAACAGTATCAAATCACGGAAGCCATTACTACAGGCTGTAATGCCTCTGCCTGAATTCTGGGAGGAATACAGGAAAGAATCCAGGTACAAGACACCGCTATTCAGGAATCCAGAGGATCCTGCAGTAGTGCTTTCGAATATGTATAATTTCTCTGTGCATAAAAATGAAGATAAAAGACTCACTCCTGCTAAGGGCAATATGAACTTAGCATTAGAAAAGCCGGAATTTTTAAGTGCGGAAAAGGCTGCCGGTATTTCAAATAAGTATCAACTTCCCGCAGCCAGGTCTGTCTATCTAAAATTTGATGAACTGAGGAATGCCGGATTAACTTTTCCGGTCGTTCTTAAAGCAGCGGGGGAGGGGATTATTCACAAAACTGAATTAAATGCAGTCAGACTAAACATTCGTTCGCAGGAGGAGCTGGTTGCTGAAGCTGAAAAAATGCTCAGTGATTTCAGGAGCAAAAATCTTAATATTGAATCGTTCCTGGTTCAGCCGTATATAAAAATGAAGCATGAACTATTAATAGGCGGCTTCCGCGATAAGGATTTCGGTCCTATGGTCATGTTCGGAACCGGCGGTAAATACGTTGAGGTATATGAAGATACGTCGATGCGTTCAGCATACCTAACTGAAAAGGACATTGATGATATGATTGCGGGAACACGAATGGGAAAGATTATTAACGGCGTAAGAGGTGAATTGCCGGTGGATGTTCAAAAAGTTAAGTCAGTAATTAAGTCAGTTGCGCAGATGATGCTGGACAACGAGGAGATTACCGAATGCGATCTGAATCCATTAATTGTTGATGAAGAAAATAATTTATTTGCAGTCGACATAAGAATTAAAGCAGGTTAAATGAAAAGAAAAACATTTATTAAAGCTGCGGGTATTGCATCGGTAGGGGCAATGCTCCCTTTCGATAAATCTATTCCCGGGATCTTTCCCAATGAAAGGATACTTCCGCGGAGACTTAAAACAGGGGATACGCTGGGATTAATTGCACCGGGAAGTTATATAACCGGAAAGGAACTGAATGATTCCATAAAAAGCCTTAATGAGCTCGGTTTTAATGTTGTGTATACGAATAATATCCTCTCAAAGAACGGGTATTTTTCTGGATCCGATAAGCAGAGAGCCTCCGATCTTAACCAGATGTTCTACCGGGATGATGTGGCCGGTATTATATGTGCAAGAGGGGGATACGGCTGTACAAGAATATTGCCTCTGCTTAATTATAATGTTATCAGCACAAACCCAAAAGTCTTTATCGGCTATAGTGATGTTACTTCTCTGCTATACGGATTATATAAAGAGACAGGACTTGTCTGCTTCCACGGGCCGGTCGGGATTTCAACTTATAACGATTTCACCGATGATTATTTCCGGAAAACACTGATGGATCCTGAAGAAACCACCATACTGAAAAACCCGGTGCCCGAATCAGGTGACGAGGAATATCAACCGCTGACAATCAAAGATGGAGTGGTAAGAGGTGAATTAATCGGCGGAAATTTATCAGTTGCGGTTTCACTTATCGGAACACCCTATGATATTGATACCGGAGGCCGGATCATTTTTCTTGAAGAGATGGAGGAAGATCCTTACAGGATAGACAGGATGCTGACACAGATGAGGATGGCAGGAAAATTTGACAGGGCTGCAGGGATAGCGCTGGGAGTATTTAAAGACTGCAAACCCTCTGAAAAGTCCTCATTCGATTCATCCTTCACATTGATTGAGGTACTAAAAAGCAGGCTTGGAGATTTAAATATCCCGGTTGTTTACGGAATGTCATTCGGGCATGTTAAAAATAAATTTATTCTGCCGGTTGGAATAAAAGCAGAACTGGATGCTTCAAAACAGACAATAACCCTGTTAGAGAAACCAACTACTTAGTCAGGAGTTTCGGTAAGGCACATCTTATTAAGTTTCTGCAGACTTGAGCTTTCTCCAATGGCTATAAGCTTATCACCCGCCTCAATCTTTGCCGAAGACAGCGGGTTATAAATGAACTTACCAGATTTCTTGTTAATTGAAACAATTATAATGTTCATTTCTTTCCTGATAGGCAGGTCGGTCAGCGTTTTGTTTACGAGTTTAGAATTGGGATGCACCACAACTTCTTCAATGTTCAGATCAACATTCTTTTCCCGGGCGATACTATCAATAAACTCAATAACTCCGGGACGAAGAAGCAGCTCAGCCATCCTTGTTCCCCCGATCTCATAAGGTTTTACAACTCTGCTTGCTCCGGCCTTAACCAATTTGGATTCGGTTTCCTCCTCAACAGCCCGGGCTACGATGTATATTTCGGGATTCAAAACCTTAGAAGATAATGTAGCAAAAACATTCTCTGCATCGGATGATAGAACAGCAACCAGTCCCCTGGCTTTTTTGATCCCAGCAGAAATCAATACTTCATCACTGGTTGCATCACCATTTACAAACATAAGACCCTGGTTTATGAGCCGCTCAATTTTTTCAGAGTCATTCTCTATCACCACAAAATCAACTTTTGCCTCTGCCAGCTCGTTACATATAAACCTTCCCATCCTCCCATATCCGCAGACAATATAGTGATTACTTAAATGCTCAACTTTTTTACTCACCTTTCTCCTCCTGTAAATTTGAGTTTCAAATACAAGCTGTGCCGCTCTTCCTCCAGTGTATGCAATCGAGCCAATACCCATTACAATTAAGAAAAGAGTAAAGAACCTTCCCGGCTGGGAGAGGGGGTGCGTCTCGGCAAACCCTGTTGTAGAAATCGTGATAATAGTCATGTAAATGGCATCAAGAATATGCCATTTTTCAATAATCATATACCCGGCCGTTCCAACCATTATAGTGAATAACAGGATCGCCAGGCCGAACCGGAGCTGTCTAAGTGTTTTATCAACCATGTAACACAAAATTATACAAAGATTATTATTAAAATAAGAAAAGATGCATTAAATCAGCTTGCAAAGAATACAAATGAGGCAGTATATTAAAAATCAAAGTTTCGAAAATTAGAGGAGCCTGTTATGAAATTCAGTCTTTTAGCTGCAGCCGGAATATTACTAGTATTAAACTTATCAGGCTGCATCGACTTTTATAAAGTCTCTTATGAAATAAATCTTGAAACATCGGACAAAGGTACAGCCATTGTTCACCTATACGATCTGAGATCGGATGCCGAAAAGGAAAAGGATTTTGAAACCGATAAGGAGAATATTTTCCAGTTCGCCCTTAAAAGCGATGATTTCCTTCAGTCAATGAAACAGGAAGGAAAAAATATTCAGTCACGGCAGCTGTTCGCGTCCGGTGATACTCTTAACGCGAATGTGGTTTACACTTTTGATTCTATTACAAGCGTGGAAAATATGCAGCACGATGCCGGGTTTTTCTATCTGACGCTCGAACCTACTGATAGTGTTATTGCCACAAACGGAGAAATAATTTCTTCGAAAGACCGGAAGAGGATTTTGTGGGATAAATCCATGAAGACACTTACGTTTGAAATACTGAGTAATACATTCACGGGTAAGGCGTATAAGATGCTCGGCCCGTATTATAAACCGTAACTAAAGGAGATGTTCAGATAATTTATTACCATTCTGGCAAATATGTTTGTTGAACTAGTTTTCCCATTACCTTTCAGAAACACATTTACGTACTCTGTTCCCGAAGAATTCGACTCCCTTGCAAAAACAGGCGCAAGGGCAGTAGCTCCATTCGGGAAAAGGGTGCTTACAGGCATTATTGTAAAGGTTTCTGAGAATACCCTGGTGAAGGATAAGATAAAACCAATCTCCGATATCCTTGATGAGAAACCTGTCTTCTCAAAGAAATTATTAAAGTTTTATGAGTGGATCTCCGACTTTTATCTTTCCTCATATGGAGAGGCTCTGAGACTAGGGGTTCCAACCGGGTCTGATATTGAATCGAAAAGAAAAATAATAATTGATCCGGATTTCTGTGATAAACTTCTTAAAAAGGAGAAGAAGAATACTCTAAAGTATAAAGTACTTGAGGCAATCTGCGGCAGGGAGGAAATAAGTTTCAGCTACCTGCAGAAGATCCTGAGGAAGAAGAATATATATTCCGCGGTACGTTCTCTTGAGAATGAAGGTGCGGTAACAGTACTTGACGAAGTAGTTGAAGCGAGGGTAAAGATAAAGAAAGAAAAGGTTGTAAAGCTGATTAAAACTATGGGCGAGATCTATGCAGGTTTCCCTGAACTTGAAAGCCGTTCACCAAAACAGGTAAAGATCCTTCTCGAGCTGATTAATCGGAAGAACAAAGCTGTCCCTCTTAACTACCTTCTCAAGAAAGCCGAGGCTTCTGCCTCTTCTGCAGAATCGCTTGAGAAAAAAGGATACATAGAAATATTTGAGAAGGAAGTTAACCGCGATTACATTGAAGCATATAAAGAAAAGTTCAGGGAAATTACAACGACAGAACAGCAGCAGAAAGTGATCGATACAATTGCAGAAAATATTGATCCATTTTCTTTCAAAACTTTTCTTCTTCATGGTGTAACCGGCAGCGGAAAAACACAGGTTTATATTGAGCTTGTTAAAAAAGCGCTGGCTCAGAATAAATCGGCGCTGATACTTGTGCCGGAAATATCACTTACCCCTCAGATGACCTCGAGGATGTATAACAATTTCGGTGATCTTGTTTCTGTCCAGCACAGCCGGATGTCATCCGGGGAGAGGTACGACTCGTGGCGTAAAATACTTAACGGCAAAGCAAGGGTTATAATCGGGGCACGTTCCGCTTTATTTTCTCCCATTCAGAACCCCGGATTAATTGTTGTGGATGAGGAGCACGATTCAAGCTACAAACAGATTGATTCTCCTCCTAAGTACCATGCCAGGGATGCGGCTATAATAATGGGACAAATTATGGGGTGTCCTGTTCTTCTCGGATCTGCTACACCGTCAATAGAGAGTATGTACAATGCGCGAACTGGTAAATACACACTGCTCGAATTAACTGAAAGAGTCGACAGTGCAAAACTTCCGGTCATCCGTCTGGTCAATATTGCTATAGAGAGAAAAAAGAAGAAGATGGAGAACGTCTTCTCACAAGTTCTGATAGACCATATTGCCGACCGCCTGAAAAAGAAGGAAGGTGTAATTATACTTCAGAACAGAAGAGGATTTTCGACCCAGATATACTGTGAAGACTGCGGTGAAATAGAATCCTGCGAGAATTGTTCTGTCCCAATGGTTTTCCATATAAACAAGAATATGCTGCAGTGCCATTACTGCGGCCTGATAAAAAAAGTACCAAACGCCTGCACTCACTGCGGCTCGCTGAACATAAAATACTTCGGGACCGGCACGGAACGAGTTGAGGATGAACTTGAGTATTATTTCCCAAACGCTTCGATAAAAAGGATAGATTCAGATTCCATTAATAAGAAGAATGTATTAAGCAATATTCTGCAAAGCTTCGGGAACGGGGAAATCGATATACTTGTCGGTACCCAGATGGTATCAAAGGGACTGGATTTCTCACGTGTTACACTAGTGGGTGTAATATCAGCAGAGACAACTTTATGGCTTCCCGATTTCCGTGCTGATGAAAGAACATTTCAGCTGCTCACGCAGGTTTCTGGAAGGGCAGGGAGGAGCAGCACAGCCGGAGAAGTGATAATCCAGACTCAGAATGAAAAGAGCTTTACTCTTCAGAAAGTGCTGATGAATGACTACAACGGCTTCTACCAGAAAGAAATTTTCAGCAGGGAAAAGATGGGTTATCCGCCGTTTACCCGGCTCTGCCTGATTGAGACACGAGATAAAGATGAAGAAAAGGCCAAAGGTGCTGCCAAAGATTTTCATACTGAACTCGCCAGGTACAGTAAATATTTAAAGATAACTTCTGCTGCTCCTGCCGTAATTGCACGGCTGAAGGGGAACTACCGTTTCCACATCATGATCAAGAGTTCAAAGGATACCGATCCGGGGAGCAAAATCCTGCGGCAGGCGGTAATCAACTCATTCATAGAATTCAATCGTAAATCAAGATTCCGGGATGTAAGACTGGTGTTTGATGTTGATCCGCAGAGTGTGTTGTGAGGGGAAGTGAAGCGGCTGGAATGGGAAAATGCGTGGATGGTTGCATGGATGCATGGATGCATGGATGCATGGCTGCATGGCTGCATGGTTGCATGGCTGCATGGATGCATGGCTTGCATGGTTGCATGGATGCATGGGTGAATGATTCCATAGTTACTAACTGCGAAATGGAACTTTCCGGAATTGAATAATTTATGAAGTGAATTTTATTTTATTTCGAATTTTACTCGCACAGTTTTTCTGATTGTTACATTGCCGAACGGATTTTCAGGTTGGCCGCCTTCTTTTGTCCTCACATTAAAGGGAGTAGGATAGCCAGGTGAATTACCGGTTTCATCAATTTCAAGGACATCACCGGCAGTTACCCCCAGCGTTTGGCACATGTATTCCGCCTTCTGTTTTGCGGCGTTCAGAGCATCCTCATAGGCTTTCTTATTCTGTTTTTCATAATCGGAAATATCATAGGAAGCCCCTGTAATTTCAAAACTCTCATTCTTAGTCAGATCATCTGTCAGGTCGTAATACTTTGATAAATCCTTAAGAAGAAAAGAGACATTCACAAGTGCATAAAATCCGTTCTGAACCCTCTCTCTATCGGTATATTCATAGTTTTTCCCGAGCGTTATGGGAGATACTTCAATGTTGTCGGTCGGGATATCCTGATTTTTTAAGATCTGCAGAAGCTGATTCAGATATTCATCGTCTTTCTTCTTAGCTTCGGGCAGGGTTTTATTAATAACCTTAACCTGCACATTAAACTTTACCTGGTCGGCATTCACTTCAATTTCCGATGTTCCGTCGACATTTACATATCTCTGCTGCGCATACAAAGATGGAAGGCAGAGAAAAAAAGCGATTACAAAAAACTTCTTCATTCAACATCTCCTTTGCATAAAGGTATTTATAAAATTCCCAGAGTAAATACAATTGCTTTATCGTGGTAATCATTGAAAGTCACAATATATTCAAGATTCAGGAGAATCTGAAAATTATATGTATGAAGCAGTCTGAGTCCAGTATTCAGAGTAAGTTCAAAACCGTCGCTGTCTTTCTTTGAATTATCAATAGCCGGCCCGAAACCATCTGCAATATAACTTGTCTGCTGATGCGATACCCAGTGAAAACCGAAACCGCCGCCCATGTAAGGACAAATATCTGTTCTTGTGAAAAGGTAGTCACTATAGACATTCATTGCGAACCCATCCCTTATTCCAAGCAGCATTCCTACGGCGAGTTCCTGCATTTCATAATCCAGGTGAAGGTTTATTGTAAATGATTTGTTATCCCCATCATATCCTTCCTGCGGGAAGAGATAACCAAATGACAATCCTATATTTTTGTTTGAAGACCGCCTCAGCGGTTCTGTGGTTTCCTCCTGAACTATATTTCCCACCTGTGCATTCTCTTCCGTGGATT
Source organism: Ignavibacteriaceae bacterium (assembly GCA_035260565.1). Classification (GTDB taxonomy): domain Bacteria; phylum Bacteroidota; class Ignavibacteria; order Ignavibacteriales; family Ignavibacteriaceae; genus DATFVA01. Next base: position 10,579 of record DATFVA010000359.1, read on the forward strand.
TATTTTCCACAATATTGGAAGCAATTCTCTTCATAACCTGGTCAAGATCTTCAAGATTTACGGCTGAAAGCTGATCCATCAATTCAGGCTTCCCGGTTGATACATCTACAAGGAAATACTGTACTATAATCTTTTCGCCGAGGGCTGCAAGTTTGCATCCTGCCACCTTATCCGCCCCGGCTTCTTTACCGATGGTGACAGCACATTCGGTTGTATAGCATTTTGAGCCATTTAAGATTTCCTCTGTTCTATCTTTAGTAATAATATCCATTTTACTGAGCCTGTTTATTTCAACCCGAAGAATGGATTCTGAGGTTTCAACATAAACCGGGTCAATTCCGTTTGCATCAAATGGAAGGATAAGCAGCCTGGAATTATTACTTTGGGCGCATAGTGAAATAATAAAGGTAATAAACACAAAGAAGGTTTTGATACAGAAAGTTTTCATTTTCCCCATCCTTTAAAGTAATTTTATTATTACATATCAAATATAAATACCAGAACACTAAGAAAAGTGTAAAAAAGATCCGCTTAAAAGAATATAGAGATCCCGAAATTTACTCCTGTGCCACGGGTAGAAAATGCATCCAGGGTTCCATTTTCTTTATAGATACTGTTTTGAGAGGGATCGTCATAAACATACTTTTCCCACCTATCAATATCCGAAGACTCTTTATCCAGGGTTAAAGAATATTCGCCGGATATCAGGACATTTTCAGTTAACCGATATTCCACACCAAATATCAGATCCAGTCCATAGCCTGATGTACTCTGTGTAAATGATCCTTCTCTTGTATACGAGGAACTCAGCGACTTACTTTTAGATTCATTTTTATAATAAGAAAAAAAAGGTCCGCCTCCCAGGATGAGGGAAAAACTTTCATAATTCACCAGGTTATGGAGATACTGAATAGAAATTTTATAATTGTAGTAATGATTGTAATCAGGCGGTTTAATTGAGATGCTGTCTATCTGCCGGGTGACATTAAAATCCTGTTTGTCAATGTTTGTTAAGATTCCCACTCTAAGCCCGGACTTATTATTAAACCTATACCGGTAAGAAAAAGTATAATTTTCAAAATTTGTAAGGTAGAGCAAACTGCCTATTTGGAACTGCAAACCATGATGAGTTTCTGTGGTGGTTTTACAGGAGTCCTGAGCGGGAGTAATTAAAAGAAAGCCAGATAAAACAAAAAAGAAAAAATAATATTTCATTATGTCACCCTGGTTAATAGTGTTTATATTGAAGGAATCAGATGAATTAATAAAATAGTATAAAGGCAGGTTTTCTTTCTTTTCAATGCATATGATGAGTTCATTCCCTTACACTCTCCTGTAGCATTTAATTTTACTGTCTTAACTTAATTGTTACAGGCAATTAAATCAAATTGCGGTCGAATTTTATATCATTTCCCGAAATCCAGATCCTTTGGTCCGGTTTGTAAATCATAATTAGAAGATGCTGAAACCAGCACGATTTGTTCACAATTTCAAACTTAAGGTTAATTACAAAGTGAAATAATTTTATTCTTGGGTCCCTTATTGAATCAATCCCTGGACATCATCCCGTGAAAATTCAGCATCTTTTATAAAATAATATAATTCTATCCTGTTAAAGAGGCAATATCTTTCCCCGAGGAGAGTGAAACAGCGTTTCACGCAGGCTCTTAACTATTTTATCATATTCGGGGCTAGAAAGGAGATAATTTAGGGGTAAAGCGTATGTGGAGCGTATATAGAGCGTATGTGAAGCGTATGTGAAGCGTATGTGAATGCTTCCTGGAACGAAGTAATAACGTGAGAATTCCCTGAATAATCCAATTTCTGATGAAATCTTTCCCTGAGGAGAGCGAAACAGCGTTTCGCTGTACATTGTTTCTTAATTTTTTATAAATAATATGAAGATCGGTTTTATGGAGTATAAATAAAAAAAGCCCCGCTTTACAGCAGGGCTTCAGGGGTAAGACGAGTACAATGAGAGGTCACTTCAACAGAATCATCTTCCTCGTTTCATTAAAATTACCAGCAGATATGGTATAATAATAAACACCGCTCGATAAGTCTGCGGCATTGAAATTTACTTCATAGGAACCTGCAGGTTTTTCCTCATTAACAAGAACTGCAACTTCACTTCCCAGTACGTTATAGATCTTAATCGTTATATGACTTTTTTCAGGGATTGAATATTTGATCATAGTTGACGGGTTAAAGGGATTTGGATAGTTCTGTGAGAGGCTGTAATCTTCCGGCTGAATATCAAAGGATTCCGACAGGTTTAAATATTTGAAAGTACCGTTATTATCAATTTGTTTCAGACGGTAGCTATATGTTCCCGCATTCAGGTTTTTATCAGAATAGGAATATGAATGGGGGCTGGTTGTTGTGCCGTTTCCTTCAATAAAGCCGAGAGTCTGCCATATCCCGTTCTGTTGTCTCTCGATTTCAAAGCCTCTGTTATTTATTTCTGTGGCAGTCTGCCAATTCAGAGTTACATCATTACCATTACTAATGCCGGCAAACGAAGTAAGTTCTACCGGGACTGCAATATTGCCCAGTTCACCGGTGGGATTGATATTCTGAGCATAGATGCCGCCTCCGTCGTTCCGTGTATCTTCCCATGCAATTTTTGCGATGTCGTCCGACCATATAGTTGTAACCGAGTGTAATTTTTGAGGAGTCGGATCCGACATAGTAACCATATTAGGTGACCAGGAAAAATCGCCGCTTGAGTTTACCATAAATGCGTAAACGCCGTCAGTCAATCCCGAAGGATTTCCCTGGAGGTAAATTACATAAACGGATGTATCTGTCGGAAGAGCAGAAGGAGCGAACATTGCATTTGAGGTCATCGAAGTAAAGGACATTCCATTTGCTGTCCATTGTCTTGTACCGGTGGCATCAAACTTCTGGCCATAAACCGCAAACTGATCCTGAAGTGATGTCTCTTCCAGCCAGAAAGCATATAATTCATCCGCACCTGAATTATAGGCCAGTGTGGGGTAGATATGATGCATTGATGCATTAGTTGAAACCTCTGCACCGTTTGCAGGGAAGGTTACTGTACCTGTTGATGTTACGTGCTGGGCGAAAGAACTAAAAAGATTGTTAGAATCCCAGTCATCATACCAGGCGACAAAAACTCCATCAGCATTGTCGCGTATCACCGTAGGATGAACATAAAACGGAATTCCGCCGTGATCCTGTATAACAACTCCGCCGGGATTTGCCCAGACCGGGTTTCCATCAGTATCAAACTTCTGAGCATAAATATGAACCACCGCCGCAAAGAATGGACCCGTATAACCTGTATGAACAACTACCGCGCTGCCGTTATCGGATGGAACGATTGCGGGGTAAGTATAATTTTCAGCAGTTCCGCTGGCATAGATAACCGGATCAGGTCCCCACATCTTTTGACCTGCAAGTGAGATTTTCTGAAGAGCGATTTTTTGAGTATCAGCTGCAATTATCCAGGCAAAAACATAATTGCCGTCGGATGTCTGGCAGGCCACTGGATTTGGCTGATAATCACCGTTGCCGGATAATCTTATTCCGTTTGCGCCCCACAGCATTGTACCGGTTGTATCAACAAGGTAAGCAAATGCGTGGAGGCTATCATTATCTCTTGTGTCAGTAAAAGTGACAATTGCATTATCGTGGTTATCCGATGCAATTGCCCAATCCACGAGCGATGAACTCTGGGAGTTATTGCTGATCAGCAATCCGTTTGTATCCCATAATTTATTTCCCTGCGGATCGAGGCGCTGCAGATAAACCGCATAACTTCCATTCCTGTTATCAAACCATGATATATAGCATCCGCCATCAGAGGTGTTTGCTATTTTAGGCAGAGCCTGGTCGCCGGTGACATCACAAACCTGCAGGTTCACTGCCGGGTCAGTTGACCATTGAGCAGATGTCTTAGTATTAAAACCAAAAAGCATAAGTACAATTAAAGCAGAATACTTTAAGTAACTTTTCATATATTTTCTCCAGGTTGTAATTAATAAATTGATTATTTCTTAAAATACTTCTTCAGGTTCTTCCTGAAAACATCAACGGTAAGGGCTTCTTTCCAGTAGCTGTCGAATACTTTTTTTAATGCTATTGCGAAGGCAGGATGTTCGACGATCATTGTAGTCATACCGCCCTGCATAGATACTTTATCTTCAAGGACAAAAACCGTAGTGTTCAGATCGCTTATAGCAAGTTTCATCGGCAGTTCTTCAATTATTCTTGCCTCTTCGCCCATCTTTTTATACACATCAATCATCCTCAGCAAATTTTCTGCTTCCTCAGCTGATCTTAAAGTTGTGAACTCATAAATACTTTTTATAGAAATTTTATTTTTCTTTACTTCCTTAGCCACTTCAAGGGTTTCTTCGAGCGAAACAGAATAAGGCGGTTTTGTGAATACAAGGAGTTCCTTCTTTGTATTTCTTTCGATGCCTTCCCACCTTTCCCTAACCTGACCAATATCCGTAAATACTTCTATATAATCGAGGGAACCGGAACTCTGTTTGTTAGCCGTGTGCAGCTTCATTAATTCCTCACTGAACTTTGCAGTGAGTTCCTTTTTTTCCTTCAATTCATTTTCATAAACAGATATGATATTCCTTAGAGCAATGTCGGGTTTTATTCCGATGAAAACTTTTGTCCCGTTCTTATACTTCTCGGTGCAGAGGTTCTTTTTAACAAGACTCTGGAGAACTTCATAGGATTTATTTCTGGAAACCGAAGTGATCTTCCCTATTTCAGGTGCGGTGAATTCATTTTTGGTAAGCAGGGCTATATAAACTTCAGACTCCCTTTTGGAGAGTCCTATTTTTTGTAATTTATCAATTAAGCCATTCATTCCGGGTAATTATTCTGATTATTTTGATTGAGTACCCCTAAGCAAGGGGTTGCACCCCCTACGAAGGGGTGAAGCAAATTAAAAAGATAAATATTTAAAAGCAAGAAGTGTGAAAAGGAGCCAAGCGCTAAGCTGGGGTGCAAGCTATTTATCTCAAAGGATGCGGCTGAAGCCAGGATGTTTAAGGATGATCCTGCAACCGTTGGCTAAAGCCGAACGGCAATTACAGCCGGCTTCAATAGTTCCCCATTAAAATTAGATCTGTAAGGGCGGGACACGCCAGACCTGAATAACACAACTATCAGGGCAGGACAGTCCCTGCTTCCATCCATGGAAAAGATTTCCATAGTTTTCAAATTGAATATTACTTTTTACTCAGCCTCTTAGAGTGTTAACCGGCTAAAAATCTAAGGATTGGAACTGCCTGTCCGAGACCGAACATTATGAATCCCCAAACAATCCATAATCCGAATACAAACACGAGGTATTTAACCATACCGCCGGATTTAAACATTTTTGCCAGTCCTATACCAGCTACGGCAAGGCTCCAGATAGTAATTATGTCAAGTTTACCCAGCACGAACCCGGCAAAAGTTGACCGTTCAACCTGCATTAAAGATGCTAAGCTAGTATCCATCATCAGCCGGCCCATAATGATGGTTAGTATTGTTGCAATTATTATCTGGATGATATCAATATAGGCAGTCAGGCCATTAGCCACCATTGCTGAGGCATAAGTCCCTTCTCCCTTAAATATAAACCTGGCGACGATGAAATAGATGCCTGAGACAATGAAGAAGAACAAAAATACCTTAACTATAGTGAAGATAACCGTCTGGGCCATATTGGTTCCCTGCGACATTCTCTCTTCAACTTTGCTCATTTGTTCCTGAGCCTGTTCCTTAGTCATCTGACCTTTATCAACCATCTCCTGGAAAGACTTTTCAATTTTTGCAAGTTGTTCATGTTTAATGTTATAGGCAATTTCAGGATTGCTGAGCACTATATAACTGGATGCTATCGAAAAGACGACTAATATAATAAGGGGAACGATCCAGTCGACTGTGCGTGGAGGAAATTGGGCTGTCTTCTGATACATAACAGCCGGTTCCGAAAATACTCCCACGAGTTTATCAGTATGATTAAGTTCCTCCTCCGGTGCAGGTTCACCTGTAGAAGGATTTTGATTGATTTCCGGTAAATCTGTGTTATCCATATTACATCCCTCACAAATAATTTATGATATGCTTCAAAAAGCTATTTATTGTATAAAACAAAAGCAAATAAAATTGTGGGGGGATTGAAGAATTGGCGGATTAAGCGGATTGAGCGAATTAGCGGATTGATTGGGGGATTAAGGAATTGAGCGGACCTGCCTAATTAATTCGCTCAATTGATAATTCACTGCGGAATGGTGAAATAATACTGGAATTAGCGGATTGACAGAATACAGGCAGGCGGATTGAAAATGTTAATTAATAGTTGAAGTTTAGTTAAATTTGAGGGTTGTATTTACACAGTTATTCAATATTCTGAAATTCAGGGAACCAAATGAAAACAATAATTGAACCTTTCAAGATAAAATCTGTTGAACCAATCCGTTTTACGACAAGGGAGGAACGTAGCGAGCTCCTCAAGAAGGCAGGGTATAATACATTTATGCTTCATGCGGACGATGTTTTAATCGATCTTCTGACAGACAGCGGTACATCGGCCATGAGCTCCATGCAGTGGGCGGGAATAATGCAGGGGGATGAATCATACGCCGGGTCAAAAAGCTTTTACCGTTTTGAAGATGTGGTTAAGAAAATAACAGGGCTTAAATACATCATTCCGACTCACCAGGGAAGAGCTTCTGAAAAAATTCTTTTCTTCGTGGTGGGAGGGGAAGGAAAATATATTCCTAACAATACGCATTTCGATACGACCCGGGCAAACATCGAGTTTACAAATGCAGAAGCAGTTGATCTCTTAAATGAAGAAGGAAAACATCCTGAAATCCGGGCGCCATTCAAGGGTAATATGGATATCGAAAAACTTGAGAGTTTCATCAAGGAAAAAGGGAAAGAAAATATCCCACTCTGTATGATTACAGTTACAAATAATTCAGGGGGAGGACAGCCGGTTTCCATGCAGAACATAAGGGAGGCAAAAGAGGTTCTTAAGAAATACGGCATCCCGTTGTTCCTCGATGCGTGCCGTTTCGCAGAGAATGCATATTTTATAAAGAAGCGGGAAAAAGGCTACCAGGATAAAACGCTGCTTGAGATAGCTCAGGAAATGTTTTCATACGCTGATGGTGCAACAATGAGCGCGAAGAAAGACGGCCTTGCAAATATAGGCGGATTCCTTGCAATGAACGATGACGAACTGGCGATGAAATGCCGCAATCTACT
>DATFVA010000360.1:0-12352 GCA_035260565.1 Ignavibacteriaceae bacterium
ACCGGCAAGTTTACTCTCCTGACCGGGTAGTCTTTCCATCTTGACTTCATATTTAGACATCATATTGGTAATCTGCAGTAGCTTTTTATCCAGTGAATTGATCATAATCTGGTAAGCAGTAAGTGTATTCTGATTATAGGAGGCGAGTTTCTGCTTGACCATCTTTATTTGTTCATCAATTGCCTGCACATCCGGATGATTTTCAGTTCTTTTTTGTAAGAGCTGCAACCGCTGAAGTTCAAGATCTGATAACTGCTTCATCAGCGAAGCAAAAGGAGACCCGCCTATATCATTTCTTTCCGGAGTAAGCAGACTCTGATCAAAATATCCGCTCGATTGCAGCTGTCCTTTCATATCTGAGAGCTTATTCTTATAATCAGTGAGCTGGAGTTCAGTATTCATTTTTTCTGCTTCCAGGTCACTTAAATACTTAACCAGTTCATTCGAACTTGCATCTATAGTCATTATCTGTCCGCTAGCCTTAAATTCGCTCAGGTTTCTTTCAGCCTCTTTTAATTTTTCCTGCATTTCTTCAAGCTGTTTATCAACAAAATCAAAGGAATATTTAATGGTCTGCTTCTGTTGTTCAATCCTGGAATCCCTGAATTTTTCAGTTATAGTATTTGCAATTAAGGCCGCTGCGTATGGAGAATTATTTTTAACTGAGATGGTAAATACATTTGTTTTAATCTTGTGATCAAGTGAAACAATGCTTTTGAGCTTTTCCATTGTCATGTAATAATTATCAATCGTAAAATAAACTTTACTTCCAGGAACCGCATCAGGCCAGTACAATACCATATTCAATTTGTCCAAATCAAAAACACCGGCGTTTGTATCAAATGTAGTTTTAACAAGACTATCGTTTTCGGCATTATAGATACGGTAAGTTTTATCTTTCGCAATCTCAATATACATTTTTGACGATGTATTTAGATCTTTTAATTTTACCTCCACAAACTGCGGCAGAGAAATATTTTCGGGGGGATTATTAAAATAGGCGGGATTATAGTAATCAATAAGAGACTTATTTATATTAATATGCTTTCCTGAAGGCAATTCTATCTTGTCTACATACAAATAAAGATTCAGATTATCAATTACCTTACTATAAACATTCCATGTTTCAACCAGTTCCATTTCAGTTTCAATTTCATCGGAGGATTGCATATTCACAATACTCATTAAATCAGTAGGGGCTTGTGAGTCCGGAGTTTTATCCTTTTTAAGTACCACAGTCGATTCATAGACGGGTTTAGAAATAAAGGAATATGCCCCAGCAAGGACTAGGGTAATTAAAACTGTAATAATCAGGATAGACTTTCTCCGGTTAATTATATGAAGGATTTCCCCAAGAGTTTTTTCAGGGTGTCTTTCTTTCATTCTCTTATCGTTTTCTGGTGTATTATTTATATTCATAACTATCAGTGTCCTTTATCTTTCTTAGTTCAGCTGGTTCAGAATCAATTTTAAAAATTATTATTTAAGAAATAGTACTGCTACTGCAACCAGAGCAGAAACTACAGAGACAATAATTGTTACGCTGCGCGCATTAGCCCACCACGTTCTTGGAACAAATATCCTATCTCCTGACTGCAACCCAATGTCGCTCACGGTCCTGCCAGTTTCAATCAAATTTTGTGCATCAAGTTCTATTTCCTTGTCATCTCTTATTATATATACGTTATCAAGATCTGCATCCCCGGTTACACCGCCTGCAAGAGCAAAAATACCCGTCATTTTCTCAACATCGGTAACGTAATAGTACCCTGGTGATTTCACCTCTCCAAGTATATTAATTTTGTATAGAGGCTGAACGGTCAGCTCCGGGTTTCTATATAGAGAATCATACTTCAGTGTAATTTCTGCTTTAATTTCAGGATAAGCTTTTTTCTCAGTCGAAATCAGACCAACATATGGCAATTGTACTTTACCATCCTGCTGGATATAATAATCGCCTGAGATTTGATCAGTTATATTGAAAAAAGTGATTCTTACTCCATCGCCTGGATTTAAATACTGCGCTTCCACGGAAGATGATATGATGATAATTAAAAGAACAATAACTGTAATTTTCATTCTTTTTAAATAACTCCTTGTACCTTAGTCATAATGATTTATAAGTTAATTTAGAAAATTAAGCTGCTTTCCTCTGTGATTACAGTTAATTGCTATGAGACACAAATCCTTCAAATGAAATATGAAATGAAAAATATATTGGTGTAATATCCGCCAACCTTTTTCAATATATATGCCACTGAAAGTGATTCATTCTTCTTCGAATGCCGGTATCAGGTCAGTACAAAATATTAAAATGAGAATTAACCAACATAAAATCCTAAAATGAAGCAATCAAATGAATAAGCTTGAGGGTGGAAAACCATTTAAAAGATAAGAAGATACACGCCTCAACCAGAAAACTAATAGTAAATTTAACAAGCTTTTAGTAAAAAGAAACAAATTTTAATAATAATTTAATTCTATAAATGAGAAAATTTCATAAATTTGGTAATAAGTTTTTTATCCTTATTCTACAAACAAAAAGAAAGTCCAAAGAGGTTTGTTATATGCAAGTTCCTTTTCTTGATTTGAAAGTTCAATATAAATCTATAAAAAAAGATGTTGATCCCGCAATTCAAAACGTTATCGATAATACCGCCTTCATCCTTGGTAAAGCTGTGTCAGAATTTGAGGAGAAATTCGCAAAAGAGCACCATGTGAAACACTGTTTAGGTACAAGTTCCGGAACAGATGCTAATCATATAGCTTTATGGTCATTAGGGATCAAACCAGGAGACGAAATAATAGTGCCCGCTAATACTTTCATTGCCAGTGCCTGGGGTGCTACTTTATGCGGAGCCACCCCCGTATTTGCTGATTGTCATCCCGAAAGCTATAATATTGATCCCGATAAAGTTGAGCAGGCAATAACCGATAAAACCAGGGCGATTGTAGCTGTACATTTGTACGGTCAGCCCGCAGATCTGGATCCTCTGAGAGAAATAGCAAAACGTCACAACCTGTTTTTAGTTGAGGATGCCGCACAGGCTCATCTTGCGGAGTACAAAGGGAATAGGGTTGGAGGCCTTTCCGATGCCTGTTCCTTCAGTTTTTACCCAGGTAAAAACCTAGGTGCTTTCGGCGAGGGAGGAGCTGTTACCACGAATGATAATGATACTTTCGACTATATGAAGAAGATACGGGAACATGGTCAGTCCAAAAAATATTATCATTCCACATTTGGGCATAACTACAGGATGGAAGGGATCCAGGGAGCCGTTTTAGGAGTGAAATTAAACTATTTGCCCGAATGGACAGAAGGGAGACGCAAAGCGGCTGAAAAATACAGGAATTTATTAGGAGATTTTGATAAAATAGTTCTACCGAAAGAAATGCCGTGGGCAAAACATGTATATCATCTGTATGTCATCAGGGTTAAGGCTGAAAACGAGAGCAGCAGAAGTGAAACCAGGGACAATCTACAGAAATTTCTAAATGATCAGGGAATATCTACGGGTCTTCATTACCCCGTGCCACTTCATAAACAGGAGTGTTTTTACTCTTTAGGCTATAAACCAGGTGATTTTCCGGTAACAGAAGATCTCGCTGAAACCGGGTTATCTTTACCCATGTTTCCGGAATTGAGTGACGATCAGATCAATTATGTTGCCGAAAAAATAAAAGAGTTCTTTAAATAACGAAATATTTTAAATATATTCTATATGTCATAAATTCTGCTGAGGGAACTACCGGGTTTTTGTCCCCGATTGTGATTTGTTTATACTAAAATAGTCTCTTTTGTCGAAAATCATTAATTCCTGTGTCTCAATATATTATGTTATTTCTCGTACATATCTCATTTTGGAATGAATAAGTCTGTTGTTATTAAGTATTTAAGCACTATCATTAAATAAGTTGGTGGCACACTATTGGGATAGTTATTTTTTACCAACTTTTGAGGGCAAATTAATTGAGTAGGTTAGGATTACGGAAAATACCGAAATATAAGATTGTATTTGCGATTGCGGATATTTCTACGATTTTTATTTGTTTTATACTGGCGGTCTATATCCACAGGAAAGAATCACAATTAAATTTAGTTCAGTTTTTTACTCTGAATGACTCTCTGCTCTATATCCTTCTGGGACTTTCCATAGTATTAACAATCATATTCCAATATAACGGCTTATACAGGATCAATATTGTACTAAGCCGCGCCGCACATTTCGCAAATATTATTAAATCACAGTATTATGGTGCATTAAATATTGTTCTGGTATCCTTGCTGATTCAATCCTATAATATTGTTGATGCACGGCTGATAATTTTTACTTACCTGTTAATTGCTGTTCCGACTCTTTATTTATTAAGGGTGGAACTTCTCAGGGTACTATTCATCCAACTTCGTAATTATTCATTTAAACGTAATGTGATTATAGTAGGAGATGGTAAGTCAGGCAAACTATTAGCCGCTAAACTGATACTTGAGAATAACATAGGAATTGAAATAGCCGGGTTTGTGAACGATGATAGGGAGATTAATGAAGAAGTTATAAATGGTAAAAGGATAATCGGAAGATTAAATGATCTCAGCAGACTTATTACTGAATTAAACATTGATGAAATTATTGTAGCAATAGACGGAGAAAATCACGAAAACCTTTTTGAGGTACTTGATTTTTGCAAATCCCAAAATATAAACGTCAGACTTACTTCTGAATTATTTGAGATAGTTACACGGAAAGTTGATACCGAGAAGTATATCGACATCCCGGTTATAGATGTATCAGCAAATTATAATAACAGGGTAACTTTGAGTATTAAAAGATTAATAGACATACTGATTTCTTTTATCGCGATCCTGGTCCTTTCCCCGGTAATTCTCATCATCGCTCTGCTCGTTAAACTATCCTCGAGCGGCCCGGTATTATTTAACCAGGTAAGGATTGGACGGTACGGAAAACCGTTTAAATTTTATAAATTTCGTTCGATGAAGGTACTTTCCGGTGAGGACGAAGAGCGTAAACAAAAGATGATAGAATTTATGAGGAATAACATTACTAACGGTTCTGATACAAAAATCATTAACGATGACCGTGTAACATGGATCGGAAAAGTTATTCGGAAGACTTCCATAGATGAATTACCACAGTTATTCAACGTGTTGAAAGGTGAAATGAGCCTGGTTGGACCCCGCCCATGCCTGCCTTATGAATATGACAATTATGATGAATGGCAGAAGAGGAGACTATCAGCGATACCCGGGTGTACAGGAGTCTGGCAGATATGCGGCCGAAGCTCGGTTTCATTTAAGGATTCTATTATCCTGGATTTATATTATATAAATAATATGTCTCCATGGTTTGATCTTCAATTGATTTTCAGAACGATACCTGCGATGCTTTTTTTAAGAGGGGGAAAATAATAATTAGTTCAGATAATTTATGTTAATACGATAGTTCCGGAGGACAAATGAAAGTTGGAGTTATTGGACTCGGTTACTGGGGTCCGAACCTTGTTAGAAATTTTATGATGCAACCCGATGTTGAAAAAGTTGTGGCTTGTGATCAAAGAGTTGAAAGATTACAATTTATAAAGAATAAATTTCCTTCTGCACAGCTCACTGAAAATCCCTTAGATGTAATAAATGGAGAAGTGGATATCATAGTCATAGCCACGCCCGTATATACTCACCATGAGTTAGCTAAAAGGAGTCTCGAGGCAGGAAAACATATCTGGGTTGAAAAACCATTTACTTCTACTACAGCCGAGGCTGAAGAACTGATCGAAATTGCCGAAAAGAAAAAACTTAAGATTTTCGTCGATCATACATTTATATATACCGGTGCTGTGCGAAAAATAAAAGAACTTGTGAGCAAAGGGGAACTCGGAAAAATACTTTACTTTGATTCAGAAAGAATAAACCTTGGTCTTTTCCAGAGAGATGTTAATGTGGTCTGGGATCTGGCACCGCATGATCTCTCCATAATGAATTATGTGCTTGGCGATCATAAAATTGAGGCGGTGAGCTCCAACGGTATAGCGAATTATAACGGTAAAGAGAATATCGCACATCTGTCAATTTATTTTGAAGACAATTGCTTTGCACATTTTCATGTGAACTGGACATCGCCGGTTAAAATCCGAAGAATGATAGTCGGCGGGGATAAAAAGATGCTGGTATTTGACGACATGGAAAATTTTGAAAAGATTAAAGTGTATGACAGCGGCGTGGAATTCAAAACCCAGGAAAGTATTCACGAGGCCCTGGTACAATACAGGATCGGTGATATGTTTTCCCCGAAAGTAAATCAAACAGAAGCCCTTGCTCTTGGAGCCAGGGAATTCATTGATGCTATAAACGAAAACCGCAAACCTTTAACCGATGGGGTCGATGGACTCAATGTAGTAAGAATACTTGAGGCAAGTTCAGAATCACTTAAAAACCGGGGGAAAATGATATATTTTTCTAACTCACCTATTGAGGTTTAATACCAAACATTATGGACAAAAAAAATATTAACAATGTAAAAATCGGAAAAGATGTTAAGATATTTGATTTTGTTAATTTATACGGCTGCTCCATTGATGATAATACGAAGATAGGTACTTTTGTCGAAATACAAAAAAATGCTTCCATTGGAAAGAACTGCAAAATATCTACCCATACTTTTATTTGTGAAGGAGTACATATTGAAGACAATGTTTTTATAGGACACAATGTTACCTTCATAAATGACAAACATCCGAGATCTGTGAATCCTGATGGCTCGATGCAGACCGAAGAGGATTGGAAAGTAGTTGAAACGTATGTAAAGAAAGGGGCTTCTGTTGGTTCATCTGCTACAATTTTATGCGGAGTTACGATAGGAGAAAATGCAATAGTCGGTGCGGGAGCAGTGGTAACTAAAGACGTTTTGCCTGATACAATCGTTGCCGGCGTACCTGCAAAAGTCATTAAAAAATGAGCAGCTTTTGAGGATTCATTCTATTTTGTCGTGAAATCCCGGATACCGCAGAGACTAAGGCTACGGTCCCACAGTTTAACCGCGGCTTCTTTATCGTAGGATTCCTTCGAGGATTTTATTTCTTGTTTCTTATAAAAATATTTGCCGGAAATTCCTTCCATTTCAGGAGAATCGGCAAGGTATATAATTGTTTCAGCTCCTTTACCGGGAGAAATCAGGCTTCTTCTGGATACATAATAAAGTATATGTTTAATCCATGGTATAATTCCGTTATTTCTTCCCAGGCTGGTTAAAACTCCCCCAGGGTCCACCGCATTAACACTTATTCTTTTATCTTTCAATTTTTCAGATAGTTCGTATGTGAAAAGAATATTAGCGAGCTTTGATTTGCCATAAGCTATTTTACGATTGTAATGAGCAGGGTGTGCTGCCTGACTAAAGTCGTTAGATTGACTGCCGTGTGCCGAGGATGAAACATTAACTATTCTTCCTGAAGAAGATTTCTCCAGCAAGCTGAGAAGCTGATTGGTCAACACGAAAGGACCGAGGTAATTTGTTGCAAATGTGAGTTCTATTCCGTCCAGGCTTTTTTTATAATCATCAAATCTTGCTCCCGCATTGTTAATCAATACATCAATACAGCTATATTGTGATTTCAACTTTTCTGTCAGTGATAGCACATCTTTAATTGAAGATATATCAGCAGGGAAGAATTGGACATCAGGGTTCTGAAATCTCCTTTTTATGGTATCACTTATTTTACTGCCCCTAACTGAATTTCTGCCGGTCAGGATCAGGGAATAGCCTTTCCTGCCTAATGCTAATGCAGCAGCTTTTCCGATTCCCGATGTGGCTCCGGTAATTAAACAAGTTTTTTTTTCCATATAGAGACTGGTATTGATAAAAAAGAGTAAAAATTAATAAAGGAATTGATTAAATATAAAAGGTTTTCCAATTAGAATTAGAAAAGAATTGTGTAAATGAATTGTCCCATAATAATCTGCGTTCCCAATTAAGCGAAACAGCGTTTCGCTTTACATATATGCATGAGCAACCTGCCTGCCGGTATTGGGTGAGTAAGGTTAGTACAGGTTATCACTTACAGGCATCGTTATTTTAGAAAAATCTGCATTCTTATTATTATAGTTTGAGTCTAAAGCCTCATTGAATTTTTCAGCGAGGTATTTTACGAAAGGTTTATTAAGGGAGCCCCTTGGATAGCATGGCATTTCTATTATATTCATATCTTCAATAAGATTTTCCCACCCATAGCAATAATCATTGTAGCATGTAAAGTATCTTATGGGTTTGAACAATATCACCTTACCGGTATACGCTTTTGGAGTATATGAGTTCTGTGCGCGGTCATTTATCTCATTTATTAATAAATGCTGATAATCTTTGCTATGTTTTTGGCTGAAAATGGAGGATAACCTGGAGTTTAGTATTTTCAGTTTAACCCTTATCCTGTTCAGTTCGACATTAAACTTTTCATTAAAATACTGAAGTCTGCTGTCTTTCAATGATAAGCGTAGGTTCATTAACTGAAAAAATAAATTTTGAATCCTATGAAATGTTCTTAACACAAATGAGGGGGGAGTGTTCTTTATATTATATGTCTCTATCATGGCCACCATATCAACTACATCTCCCGATCCCGTTAATTGTTGTGCTATTTCGTATGCAATAACTCCCCCCAGGCAATAACCTCCGAGCAAATAAGGCCCATCCGGCTGAATGCCTTTTATCTCCATAATATATTTTTGAGCCATTTCTTTTACATCATTCAGCAGAGGGCTTTTTCCGTCTAATCCCTGCGACTGAAGTCCATACACAGGTCTATCTACTTCCAGGTATTTAATAAGGTTTTTATATAAAAGAATATTTCCTTCTGCTCCATGGATCAGGAATACGGGTGTTTTATTGCCGGTTACTTTCAGCGGCACAATAGAACTCCACAAAGGTTTCCACAGTTTTCCTCTTATCATATCTGCTATACCAGAAATAGTAGCAGTATGGAATAATGCTGCTAATGGAAGGTTTTTACCCAAATATTTATTGATTTCGGCGAATATGTGGGCTGCCAACAAAGAATGTCCTCCAAGTTCAAAAAAATCATCATTTATTCCAATATTTTTGATGCCGAAAGCATGTTCCCAGATATGAATCAGCTGCAGATCAAGGTCATCCCTGGGTGAGACATATTTGCAGGCAGATACAGTGTCCTTTTTATCAGGAGGGGGCAATTTCTTTCGATCAATTTTTCCATTCTGCGTTAAAGGAAATTGCTTCATTTTTATAAAATATGAAGGTATCATGTAATCAGGCAAGAACTGTTTGAGCCTGCTCTTCAAATCTTCAATAGAAAAATTATCAAAAGACTCCGGGATGACATACGCAGATAATCTTTTATCGGATGAAGAAATCTTTACAGCCTGAACAATTGATTGTCTAACACCATTATTTCTGTTTATTACATTCTCAACCTCTCCCAATTCGATCCTGAATCCTCTAATTTTGACCTGGTAATCAAGTCTTCCTAAAAATAGAATTCTTCCTGATATATGACATTTTACCTGATCTCCTGTCCTGTAAAGTTTTCCGCTGCCTCCTTTAAAAGGGTCAGGAATAAATTTATCGGAAGTCAGCTTTTCATTGTTCAGATATCCTCTTGCAAGCCCAGCTCCTCCAATAAGCAGCTCACCGGAGACTCCAATTGGCACAGGATTCAGATCCTTATCCACAACATAAAATTCAATATTTGCGATTGGCTTACCTATATATACGTCTTCATCATGTGGTTCGATTTTATTTACGGAGGACCAGATTGTAGTTTCCGTAGGGCCATACATATTCCAGAGTTCTTTGCCCCGTTCCAATAGTGATTCCGCAAACGCTTTTGAAAAAGCTTCGCCACCACAAAGCATTTTCAATCGCGGAGTTTTGTTCCACCCTGCGTCTATCATCAGTTTCCAGGTCGAAGGAGTAGCCTGCAGTATCGACACCTTATTTTTCAGAATTAAATGATTCAATAATTTTCCATCACCTGCTTCTGTTTTACCTGCCAGGATAACCCTTGCCCCACTAATAAGAGGCAGGAAGATTTCGAGTCCTGCAATATCGAACGAAATTGTTGTTACTGCTAATAAAACATCCTCCGCGGATATTCCAGGCTTCTGTTTCATAGATAACAGGAAATTAACAAGGGAATTATGTTCAATTATTACCCCTTTGGGATTCCCGGTTGAACCCGAAGTATAAATTACATAGGCAGCGTTTTGTGAGGTAATGCTGCCGACAGGATTTTCTGAATCATATTTTTTGATTTTATCCCACTCAGAATCCAGGTATACTAAATACTTAGTATTATTAAATACCTGAGTATTTTTTTTCAGCGTCAGAATTAATCTTAGACCGGCATCTTCCGCTATATATTGTATTCTCTCTGAAGGCTGTCCCGGATCTATTGGCAAATAAGCACCGCCTGCCTTCAAAATACCCAGCATTCCTATGATCATTTCTATTGACCTGTCCATGCAGATCCCGATTATAGTTTCCGGGCCTGCGCCGAGACTTTGCAGATACTTAGCAAGCTGATTCGCTTTTCTATTCAATTCATCATACGTTATTCTGCTGCTGCCGAAGATGACGGCTATTTTACGAGGGGTCATGGCAACCTGCTGTTCAATTAACCTGGTAAGCGTAAGTTCATTCGGGAAGTCTATCTGTGTCTTATTCCACTCCGATACAATGTCCTTTTCCTCCGGGCTTGTAACTGAAATTTCGCTTAGTTTCTGACCGGGATTTTTTACTAACTCAAGCAGGAAATACCTGAAATTATTTATCATCCGTTGAATAGTATCTTTCTCAAATAAATCTGTATCATATTCCAATCTGCAATTATATCCATTGTCCGTTTGGTACAAATGCAGAGATAAGTCCAGCTGCGAATATCCTGCATCAAAATTTATTTGTGTTACTTCCAGTTTAGTCAGATGGAAAGGCATTTTGGGCAGGATCTGGAGCATTACCTGGAAAAGAGGATTTCTACTTAAATCTCTCTTAATCTTCAAAAGAGTTACAAGCTTTTCAAAAGGTAAATCCAGATTTTTTAATGCTTCAATTACGGATTGTCTTGTACGCTTTAAATAGGATAAGAAATCTTCAAATTGCGATGTATTGTTTCTTAAAACTATTACATTCAAAAAATTTCCAATAAGATTTTCTGCAATCTCCGGTCTGTTTGAGACGGGGCTACCCACAATTATATCTTCATTACCTGAGTACTTACTCAAAAAAATCTGAAATACTGCGAGGAAGGTCATATAAAATGTACATCCCCTTTTACCACCAATAGATTGGAGCATATCGGCAAGATCTTTGGGTAAAAGAAAAAATTCATTAGATCCTGCTGGTGACTGAACCAAATTCCTCTTTTTATCAAATGGCAAATCAAGGTTACTAAGTTCATCCTTCAATTGATTTTGCCAGTAATCCTGCTGTTCCCTGAAAGAGGGGGACCATTCCTTCTCAGATTGCATTTTTATATAATCTGCATACTGATATTTTAACTCAGGCAGGTCATAGTCTGATTCTTCTAACAAAGAATTGTATATCCGGGACAATTCATCTAATAGAATTGTTAAAGATAAGCCATCTGATATTATGTGATGTATACATATCAGAAGCATATTTTCAGTTTTAGAAAATTCTATTAAATTAACTCTGATCAGAGGCAGTTTTGAAAGATCAAAAGGTTTTGCAACTAAATCTCTTAAATAACTGTTTGGTTCCGTTTTCCCATCAGCGTAAATTTTGTTGATTTTCAGTGCAAGATCGTTGTGAATCAACTGCCTGAGTTCTGAGTTTATTAAACCGAACGATGTTCTCAGTATTTCATGCCGATGGATTATTTTATTAAAACTATTCTCCAGGAGTTGAAAATTCAACTCCCCTTTCAGGAAGAATGCTATTGATAAATTATAAGCATAGTTACCCGGCTGCATCTGCTCAATCAGCCACATTTCCCTCTGGGATGAAGAAAGGGGACTAATCTTTATGACACCCATTTTTTCTAACCGAGCAGGATAGTTATAATTATCAGGTATTTTGTTTCCTGTCCTTAAAATATATCTATCTTTCACTATCAAACGCGGCTCCTGACCATTAATTAATTTTATGAACTGCGGATACTAAATCATATACTTTTCTTTCAAGGTTGATATAGGTTATCTCATTAAAAACATCCTCAAGGGTAAGATCAACCTTAAAAGATTTGCGCACTGCAGATATCAGCTGTATAGCTAAAAGCGAGTGGCCGCCAAGTTCGAAAAAATTATCATCTTCACTTACTTCTTTAACACCCAAAATATCTTTCCAGATGA
>DATFVA010000361.1:0-5741 GCA_035260565.1 Ignavibacteriaceae bacterium
GCCGTCTCCTCCGGGAGTAATATCTATCGAGTAATCACCCAGGTCATAATGTCCTGCTGTTAATCCGGCTTCCCCAAAGACATTGGTAAGGAGCTGCCGTGAAAGCTGACTTAATACCTGCTGATTCAGTGAATTCTTAAAATTCTGCAGAGGATCCTGTGAATAAGGATTATAAGCAGAACTCGTTCCCGCAGTGAAACCGTTCTGTGCCTGGGCTTCACTTAATAATGTCTGCCCGTTAAAATAATACCCTCCGAATGACGGGTTAACAGGAGTATAGATAAGCTGCTGTGCAGAAATATCTGCGGCTGAAAATAAAACCACTATGAATCCTGTTAATAATATTTTTTTCATTCTTTCCTCACGATTTAGAAAATTCCCGAGCCCTTCAGGTCGTCACCTGCGAGCTGCTTCTGAATTGCTTCATAGTTCTGGATGTAATTAAAGGATAGTTCCACACCATACTGAGCCATAGATTCAATCACATCGTAGCGGGGCTGCAGTATCTGCTGAAAGATCTCATTGTCGTTTATCTTAAATGTTACCTGGGTTCCAAGCTGCGGCAGCGGTTTCTCTTCTATCACTATTGTGTAATCACCGAAATTATCAGGCGGCTGCCAGTTGGAATAGAAGAGGTCGTAAAAATCATGACCGATTTTCGTCTGGGTTTGATCCACTATAAGCCCTTCAATCTCAATATCACTGAAAGTTTTCTTAGCGATCATTTCTGTAAACGTTCTAAGTGTATCTTCTCCCAATAAAGATGAATCCTTTAAAATTTCCTGGACAAACTTAGGATTGCGTATTTGAAGTGCCTGGTATGGTTTGATAATATCAGGATTCATAATATTTCCTTTATTATCCTGAAAAATCTTACGCCATTCTTTTGGATCATTATATACACTTCTCTTGCTGGCAATTTCCCATAAGTTGTCTCCCGGTTTAACTATGTAATCAATAGTAGGCCGTTCCAGCTCCCATTTTTTTAATTTTTCCGGAAGATAATTGTAAACTATTTTTTGAAATTCGGGCATCGAACTTTTTTTAAGTAACTGCAGTGAATCGACTATTCCTCTAAAATAAGTTATGGTGCTGTCCCTGTTATCAATTTGATTTACCAGTTCACTCAAATAATTTCTGTATGCAGCGAAACCGGAATCGGGATCACTTTGCGCTTTAGTTAAAGATCCGTAAACAAGGATGATGCATCCTATAAGAAAGATTTTCTTCATTGACCGCTGATTTCTCTTCTATGTAGAAGAACCCTCGTATTATGACAGGAATTAAAATCCCTCAATTCCAAAGTCTTAACTTATTTTTCAAACTGTGTGCCACTTTTGATATCTTAAACAGCAATCTATTACACTCTTTTGAGACAATCGTTGTTAAATTATTTTACCAGGGTAAAATATTTTAACCTAAATAACGCTTATTGATGACCGTATCTCTTTCGCTATCCTGTCAAAATCAGGGAAATAATATTTACGATCTTGAATGCCCATCACATATCCCACATAATCAATCCTCTGTTCGTGGACCATTTGAACAGACTCTTCAATAAATATTTTATCCAGTGATATTATCTCCATTACTTTGTCCACATAAAAAGAAACCTTCTGTCCGTATATTTCAAGGAATAAGACACGACTCGAATCCGATATGTTGTTTAAATAAAGTGAGTAAAATGCAGCAAAATCTATGATCCTGTATTGCTGCTCAGAAAATTCACTGGTAAGTTTTTTTCCCCTTCGCTCTGTTTTGATCTCTTCCGGTTTCATAATAGCTGTAATCAGTTTAAGATCAACGCAGAATTCCTTGTCGCCAATTTGAAAGATCAAAAGGCCGGATATATTTTCTATTGATTTTCCAGCTGGCATAGTATCAGAAATAATCCCGGTTAAAAATTGTTGTGATTTTCCCTCGCCATTTATTTTCAATTTGCATACCACATCGAAATAATACTTTTTTATAAATAAAAGATAATCCGGATGAGTTTTAGATGGTTGAAAGGTAAAAGTACATTACCCAAAGTAAAAAGATTTTACCTTTGTTTAGCGAGATGAAGAATTTCAGTTTTTTGAAATGCCGTAGTCCCTGATTTTGCTGTTAAGCGTAGGTTTGGATATGCCGAGAATAGTGTATGCTTTCTTCTTGTTCCAGTTTACGGTGTTGAGAATTTTGGTAATGTGTTCTTTTTCAACTTCAGCTAAAGACAAATTTGTACGGTCAGCAGCAGTTTCCGCACGGAAGGTTTCCGGAAGTAAAATATTTTCTTTTTCCAGAACATCCCCTTTCGAAAGTACTACTGCCTGCATCAATATGTTCTCAAGCTCTCTTACATTACCTGTCCAGGTATAGTTCTGAAGCATCTCCATAACATCAAATGGAATTTTTCTGACTTTTTTATGGAGCTCATTATTTATCTTCTTAAGGAAATGCACTACCAGTTCAGGAATATCCTCTTTCCTTTCGCGAAGCGGGGGAATGTTTATCGATAATACTTTCAGCCTGTAGTAAAGATCTTCTCTGAACTGCCCCTCCCTTACCATTTCCTCCAGGTTCCTGTTAGTTGCAGTTATGATCCTTGCATTCATAGGGGTTGAATTTTCAGCACCCACCTTTTCAAATTCCCGTTCCTGAATCACTCTCAAAAGCTTTACCTGGAGATCGGGTGATATTTCAGATATTTCATCAAGAAATATCGTCCCCAGACCTGCAAGTTCAAACTTTCCTTTCTTATCCTTTATTGCACCGGTAAATGATCCTTTAACATGACCGAATAGTTCGCTTTCAAGCAATGATTCTGTAAGTGCCGTACAATTGACGGGGATAAAAGGATGATCTTTTGTTATGCCGGAATAATGGATTATCCGGGAAATTAATTCTTTCCCTGTTCCGCTTTCACCATGAATTAGAACTGTCACCCGGTTCATAGATACCTGGCCCACTACCTTGAAGATATCCTTCATCTGTGATGATCTTCCGATTGATTTATTTTTTACGTCATACTTTTCAAAACCTTCTTCAACCGCAAAGTTCAATCTTTCACTGAGACTTCGGCTTTCGAGCGATCGCTTTATAAGGGTTTTGAATCTCGGTGTATCAATCGGCTTTTCAATATAGTCGTAAGCTCCAAGCTGCATTGCCTTAATCGTTGAATCAACATCTTCATATGCGGTCATTATAATGCAGGGTATACTATCGTCAAATTCTTTGATATGCTTCAGCACTTCTAATCCGTCAACTTCAGGCATTTTTAGATCAGTTATAACCAGGTCGGGATGTTCTTTATGAATAATCTCTATCCCTTCCATTCCGTTTGAAGCGGTTGAAACCGCGTAATTCATACCTGATAAAAAGATTCTTAGTGACTCAAGTATCGATTCTTCATCATCAATTAAAAGAATTTTTTCCATTAAATTATACAAGTGGTAAGGATAATTGAAAAATAGTATTCCCGGGCTCGGAAAATATTAAGAAAATCGTGCCGTTATGTTTTTCTATTATCTGTTGTACTATAGATAAACCCAGACCTGTTCCAGTCCGCTTCGTCGTATAGAATGGTTCAAAAATATTCTTAACTGGTTTAACCCCGCAGCCGGTGTCGCGCATAAAAATTCTGTGCATTTTCTTCTTTGCATCAATTACGGAAAGAAATTCAATCTCTCCGTCCTGTCCTATTGCGTCAACACTGTTTTCAATCAACTGCATGAACATAGTCTTTAATTCATCCGGATCGCCTTTAACCAGGTCATGACTGATTTTATTAATTATAGAAATATTCTTTCCTTCAAAAACAGGCTGCATAAGCTGAGTTACTTGTTTAAGTATGCTGTCAGCGCTTATAGCACCGTATATTTCTACCCTTTTCTTTGAATACTGAAGTACATCCTTTAATAAGTTTTCAAGTCTTTTTAATTCTTTATTGATTATCTGAAATGACTGATCACAGCATGTATTTTCCCGCATTTGTTCCATCAGCATATCGATATTCAGCTTGATGGCAGTAAGGGGTGTTCTGATTTCGTGAGAGAGATAGCTTGTCATCCTTCCGAGTGCCGCAAAACTTTCGGAACGTTTCATTTTTTCTTCTGCCTCTTTCTGCGCTGTAACATCTTCTTTGACAGCCACAAAATGTGTTATCTCCCCAAGTCCGTTTTTAATGGGTGAAATAATAGCATGTTCGTGGAAGACATCTCCGCTTTTCTTTTTATTGATGAAATCGCCTGTCCATTCATTGCCGGATAATATGGTATTCCATAGAGTTTCGTATTCGGCCTTTGTTTTATTACCTGATTTTAATATCCTTGGAGTTCTGCCGATGACTTCCTCCGGCTTATACCCTGTAATATCTATAAATTTAGGATTTACATACTCAACTTTTCCTTCCTTATCGGTAATAATTATCGCCGCAGGGTTCTGTTCAACGGCTTTGGATAACTTTCTAATGTGTTCTTCTGTTTTTTTCTGTTCGGTAATGTCTTTAGCTACACCGATAAATCCAATCGGCTCGCCCCGGTCATTTTTAACTACTGATGTCTCAAGGTATATGGGAAACAAATCGCCTTTTTTTGTCCTGTTGACAAGTTCCCCCTTCCACCTTACATCACCGATAATCTTTACAACGTATTGGGCAGGTTCAGGACTCAATACCCGCGGATTTTTTCCAAGAATCTCTTCTTCTTTATAACCGTATCTGATAAGGAATGCTTTGTTAACAAAAATAAATTTATCTTCCTTATCGGTAATCGTAATCATTTCTGAAATGCTGTTGACAGAGTGCCCAAGAAGCTTCAACTCTTTGTTCTGTTTCTCCTCAAGAGAAAGATCCTGAACCATTAATACCGAATAAAGCAAATCTCCATTTTGATTCCTGATAACTGCGGAATGGATCAGGACTGCAAGAAGTTCACCGCTGCGTTTGATATATCTTTTCCTGATCTCGTAACTATTAATTACACCTCCCTGAACTTTTTTCATAAACTGAAACGTTGGGCCGAGGTCTTCTGAATATGTAATCTGCCTGATATCTGTACCAATCAGCTCTTCAGCTGAGTAACCCAGTAATTCGCACAGCTTCTGATTAGCATCGATAATTTTCCAGGATGGATCTATCAAAGCAATCCCTAAAGGTGCGTGTTCAAAGACGAGCTTAAATTTTTCTTCGTATTCTGATGGCAGGTCTATTGAGGATGCGGCGGAAAACACCGTTCCTGAATTGTTGATCATTCCCATACCGGAGGTTGTATCTTCATGTTTTTTGAACATCAGGTTACCCCTTTTCAATTATTAGATTTATATACTATCTTCTGAAAATTCTAACTAGCCCTGGAGAATATTTAAGAATCCAATATTTTTCTAATCGAACATAATGATTTCTAACCTTAATTTCTATAAAAACCTGTGCCATATTTTTAAGAGAACATTGAAAGGATAAAAAGCCTGATAAGAACTTTAATTCAAATATCCCCTAAAAGTTTTCTAAGATAGAATCCTGGTGAATGTCTCGCAATGAAACTGACTGTACAAAAATAAGCCTTAAAATAAAGGAGATGATGAAAAAAATCATGTCCCAATTAAGTCTATTACTCCAAAATAATTTAAATTTTATAACAAAAATAAAAAAAATACCCCTTTCATATTTTGAATCCCACTACTTCCGATGAACGATGAAGGGTAGTCTTATAGCGGCGTCTCGACCTGTATATTCATCAAGTTGGAATCTCTCCGCCTTAGTGGTG
>DATFVA010000362.1:0-2924 GCA_035260565.1 Ignavibacteriaceae bacterium
AAGAATTCCGAAAGCGCCTCCCAGTGCCAGTGATCCTGTATCACCCATAAAAACCTGGGCCGGATACGAGTTAAACCAGAGGAATCCCAGTGAAGCTCCCACTAATGCTGCTACAAAAACTGTTAGTTCGCCCGCGCCGGGGAGATAGATGATATTCAGATAATTTGAGAAAATTGAATTGCCGCTCACGTAGCTTATTATTGCCAGTGTAAGCATTACGATTGTAATCACTCCGATTGCCAATCCATCAAGACCGTCTGTTAAGTTCACAGCATTAGAAGTTGCCGTGATTATAAAAACTACGACAGGTATGTAGAATATCGAAAAATCAAAATTAACATTCTTAAGAAAAGGGACTGTTGTTAACGAATGAATTCCGTCGAACTGCGGAGCGAAATAAATTACCGAGCCAACGATCACGCCGATTATTATTTGTCCCAGCAGCTTATACCTGGCGATCAATCCGTTAGGAAGTTTCTTAACTACTTTCAGGTAATCATCAAGGAACCCAACTGCACTAAGCCAGATAGTACCGGCGAGAATAAGGATAATATAAATGCTCAGAATATTAGACCACAGCAGCACCGGGATAACAACACACAGAATAATTATTAAACCTCCCATAGTCGGGGTGCCTGCCTTTGACCAATGAAATTTCGGTCCGTCAATCTTTTTTGCCTCGCCTATTTGTTTCTGCTGAAGTTTGCGGATAATTTTCGGTCCCAGGTAGAATGAAAGGAACAAAGCCGTAATAGCAGACAAAGCAGATCTGAAAGTGATAAACCGGAACACATCAAATCCCGGCGGATTAAATACTTTGTTTATATATTCTGATAGAAAATAAAGCATCTTATATGGCTTTTTCTTCAATAGTTCTTACAAATTCTTCCATCTTCATTCCGTGCGAACCCTTTATAAGTATTACTGAATCAGAAAAATCCTTATTAAATAAAAAATTATGAAGTTTCTTTCTGCTGCTGAAATATGAAGCGGTTATGCCCTTCTTAAGGAGTTCTTCATAAAGATTTTCCATAAGGGATCCAATCAGATATACTTCATTAAATTTGTTCGACTTCAGTGAGGACGCTAATTTCCGGTGAAGTTCAGGGGCCTTTTCACCCAGTTCAAACATATCACCGAGTACCGCAATCCTTCGTTTATAAAGACTGATCCTTCCGGCAAGGTTCATAGCTTCTTTCATAGAAACAGGACTCGCGTTATAAGTATCATCAATTAACAGGAAATTCTTTTTCCTTTTAACATTTAATCTCTTTTCTACATTCCGGAGTTTCGTGATTCCTTCGGATATTTCTTTAACCGAGAGACCAAGAGTAAAAGCCACAGCAGCGGCTGCCAGGATATTCTTAGCATTTGCCTCTCCATATAGAGGAGTATCGACACTCATTTTATTCTTTTTATAAGTAATTTCTATTCTGGGTCTTCCGTCATCGGTAAATCCCGTAACTTTTCCTCTTACAGCAGAGTTGGAATTGAATCCATAGGTAACTTTTTTCTGATATCTGCCTGCAGCATTTTTTAATAACTTATCATCTTCATTGATAAAAAGAGTTCCGTTCATTTCAGCAGTTGCTTTAAATAGAGCGGTTTTTTCTTTCAGTACTCCCTTTCTATTAATAAGAAATTCAAGATGAGACTCACCGATATTCGTAATCATTGCATAATCCGGTAGTGCAATGTTTGCGGTATATTCAATCTCTCCGAAATGGTTGGTTCCCAATTCGGCTACCAGGACGTCATGTTTTTCATTCGTACTGAAAAGAGTGAGCGGAACACCAATATGATTATTATGATTGGCGATCGTTTTATTCACTTTGAACTTTGTACTTAAAAGCATGGCCACCATCTCTTTTGTTGATGTTTTACCTGCACTGCCGGTTATCCCGATTATTTTAGTACTTAGTTGTTTCCTCCAGGTTCCTGCTAAATCACCCAATGCTTTAACCGTATCTTCAACCGCTATAACAGGAATTTCAATTTCATTTAATGATCTTAATTTCTTTTTATCAATTAATACGGCACTTGCACCATTAGACACTGCCTGATCAATAAAGGCATGACCGTCAAACCTTTCGCCTTTAACAGCAATAAATAAACACCTGTCCGGAATGTTCCTGGAATTAATCGATACATTCCTTATGGTTTTAAAATTATCAGGGTTATAAATCACCGCTGATTCTAAATTGAATACATCTTCAATTGTGATTCCGATCCTTTTCATAAATTCAAATACTTGTCAGCCACTTCCCTATCGGAAAAATGTCTTCGAACTCCTTTAATCTCCTGATAAGTTTCATGTCCTTTTCCTGCAACAAGAATAACGGCATCAGGTTCACTTTTAGATATTGCCAGTTTAATAGCCTCTTCCCGGTCTTCAATTATTTCATAATTCTTTTTAGTAATTCCTGATTCTATTTCCTTAATGATACCCATAGGATCTTCATTTCTTGGATTATCAGATGTAATAAATACTTTTTTGCTCAGATCTGAAGCGATCTTTCCCATAACCGGCCGTTTGGTCCTATCCCTGTTGCCGCCGCATCCGAACACAGTGTACACGGGGTGCATATCTTTAACGATGCTTTTGATTGCCAGCAAAGTCTTTTCCAGGCTGTCGGCATTATGCGAATAATCAATTATGATCTTTTTATCTTCTTTCCCGGTCATTTCAAATCTTCCGGGCACCTGGGGAGTATTTTTAATACCTTCTACTGCTGTATCAGGATCAATACCGAGCAGGACCGCTACAGCAAATGCAAATGAAGCATTATATGCATTAAATTCGCCAACCAGCGATGTTGTTACTGCATAATTCCGGTTTTGGTTCTCCAGGGTGAAGGAAGTACCACCGAGGCTGTACGAGATGTTTTTAATAATAAAGTCTGCACCCGGCATCTTACCTAGTG
>DATFVA010000363.1:0-2850 GCA_035260565.1 Ignavibacteriaceae bacterium
AGTTAATAACTTCCTGGGAGAAAATATATTTGCTCTTACTGAGGGGAATTATGCCAGTGTAATCCCGTTGATGAAAACTGATACCTACCTTGCGAGTGATACCTTTACGATTGAATTTGATTATTACACACAGCCCGGTGCATACAATCAGCTAGGAATCAGGCTCTATAATCCCAGGAACGATGAGCAGTCGGAAGATGACAATACTATTTTCGTGGGGTATGAATGTACCGCAAATAACCTGACAGGAGACTATCCCGGGGAGAGCGATGATTTCAGCAGAAACAAGTGGCATCATGCAGCCATAGCAAGGAAGGGAAAACAATTGAAAATATATGAGGATCAATACAGGGTATTAAATGTCCCTGTTTTCCAGGCTGAAACCTATGCGTTAAACTTTGTTGGTATAGGCGACCAGGAGAAACCAATAATGATCCGGAATGTACGAATTGCACAGGGTGGTAACTTTAACGATACTAAACATATTGTCTCCGAGAGCAGGATAATTAGCCATGGTATTACGTTTGATATAGACAAAGCAATCCTAAAACCGGAATCAATGGGAGCAATCAACCAGATATACAAAGTCCTTAAGGAAAATCCCGACATAAAATACGAGATCGATGGTCACACAGATAACACCGGAGACCCGCAGCATAATATTGAACTTTCACAACAGCGGGCAGATGCAGTTAAAGCTCAGCTGGTAAGTATGGGAATAGATTCTGCACGTTTGACAACCAAAGGTTTCGGCGATACTAAGCCCATTTCTGATAATACAACCTCGGAAGGAAAGGCTAACAACCGAAGGGTAGAATTTATCAGGGTTTAGGAATGATTTGATTTGTCGAGTTTATAAATTCATTATTCTCAAAAAGAATAACCGGGAGCACTCCATTTACGGGTCAGGTAACCCATAGGATTGTCTGAGGGGATATTCAGTTCTCTTCCTCTTAAAATCTTTACAATGAATTTATAAATATTAAATTTAAACAGGTCGAATAACGATTTTCTTCATAAACCTGTATATATCCCCTATTAAATGAGTATAAGTTATCGTGTGCTCGGCAAACCCGGATGGGATAATGGATTATTGGTCGCTGTTAACAGCGGAACAAGATTTTACCGCCTGCTTTTTGACTGCGGTGAAAATATACTCATGGATTTGAGTCTGCACGATATCAAATCTATCGATTACCTCTTCCTTTCTCACCTGCATATAGATCATATTGCAGGCTTTGATTTTTTCTTCAGGAGAAATTATGACAGGGAAAAGAAACCGGTTTATGTATACGGCCCTGAAGAGACAATTAAAATTATACAAAACAGACTGCGTGGATTTAAGTGGAACCTGGTAAAAGGAGTGCCGGGATTATGGTATGTAACGGAGACCGATGACAAAGTTTCCCGAACCGTTTTATTTAAAACTGAAGATGGATTTTCGGTTAAATATCCCTCCGGAAAGAGGAATCATGATAGTCTCCTGATTGATAATGCGGAGTTTTCAGTTAATGTTTCAATCCTTGACCATATAATACCGTCAGCGGCTTATTTTGTGAAAGAAAAGGCCTCTGTAAATATTAATAAAGAGGTTCTGATAAGTACAGGACTTACTCCTGGTCCATGGCTTGAGAAAGTAAGGGATATCAATACAGATCCTAATGAAACCATCATAATTGATAATAATAAACATAAGTTGGAATCATTGAGAAAAAAACTGCTCGAAAAGCGCAAGGGAGATAGTATCGGTTATCTTACTGATTTCGTTTACAACCGGGGAACAATTGCCAAAGTGAAAAAGGTTTTCAGACGCTGCGGGGTTATGATCTGTGAAAGTCAGTACCTCTCCTCAGAAAAAGCATATGCAATAAAGAATTACCATCTTACAGCAATGCAGTCAGCAAGGCTGGCGAAAGCAGCAAAAGCAGAAAAACTGATCCTTTTTCATATTTCTGACCGGTACAGGGCAAAGGAATATCCCGAACTAATTGGTGAAGCAAGGGAAATCTTCCCAGGTACATACTTTCCGGAGGATTGGAATATAAAATATTAATTCTCTTCAGCACTGCCAGTGTTATAACATACTACGATTTTCGAGTTAGCCGAAGCGAGTACATCGGATGAGACATACATTAATCCGGTTTCGCCCGATTCAATCGGGGTCACCTGGATATAGGGCGACTGCCTGTTAAGTGCATCCTGCAGGTTCCCCTTATAGAATATTCTGATATTGCTGTCCCAATGCCACTCAGGGAAGTCCTTAATGATATCTTTATATACATTTATGATCTTATCAGAGGGGTCATTGCTTATCAGGGTAACTGTGGGAAGCACCGGATTTCTGCTTTCATCCACACTTTGTGTCGATTGTGAAGTTTCTATAATTTCTGCACCAGGGTAAGGCGGCAATTCAATCATACTTCTGTCAGGAGTATTCTCCTTCATATTTTCATAACTATTTCTTACTCCATCCGGTATATCCTGTTTAAGCTTTGCCCATGGAGCATATTTGTCCTGTGCAAATAACAAGCTTAAAGAAGATACCCAGAATAATATCATTATTACTTTAAATAATTTCATTGCAAATCCTGTTTTGATTACGGACGCAAACTCAAACTATATTGAAAAATAAATTTTTTTACATATGTCATTCGTGTTGTATATTTCACCTCAAAAAAAGAGGATTTATACTTGTCGGATATCACTTCTATTATTCTTCTATTCGTAATCGCATTTATATCAGGTTTTATAAACGTGGGGGCCGGGGGCGGCTCATCGCTTACGCTACCAATGCTAATTTTCCTTGGACTTGATTCTGCAGTTGCAAACGGGACCAACAGGGTTGGGGTT
>DATFVA010000364.1:0-3735 GCA_035260565.1 Ignavibacteriaceae bacterium
GGTTCAGTTAAAACTTTGGTTACACCTGCTGTTGTTACCCGGTGTTCCTGCATAGCTTCAAGAAGAGCGGCCTGGGTTTTAGGAGGAGTTCTGTTTATTTCATCAGCAAGGATAACGTTTGCGAAAATAGGTCCTTCAACAAACCGGAAATTTCTCTTCTTAGTGAGAGGATCCTCCTCAACCAATTCAGTACCCGTAATATCACTAGGCATCAGGTCGGGAGTAAACTGAATTCGGCTGAATTTGAGGTCCATTACTTCGGCAAGAGTTTTTATAAGAAGAGTTTTTGCCAGACCGGGAACACCTACAAGCAAACAATGTCCGCGCGACAGCAAAGAAATAAGAAGCTGATCAATTATCACTTCCTGCCCGATTATAATCTTCCCTATCTCAGATTTAGTACGTTTTACTTTTTCGTTCAGTTTATCTACTAACTGAACGTCTCCAACGCCGGTATCTTTCAAATCCTGATCCTTCATAGTTTTTATAACCTGATGTCGTAATAGATTTTCCCTTTCAGACTTTCTATCCATGCCTGGTACTTCTGCTGCCGTTTATACTCATCGGCCAGCTTCTTAACATCCGCATAATCCTTATTAAGATCGGGGGCATGCTGCGGTATACTGTCTTCAAGGTAAATTATATGGTACCCATAATTCCCTGACGAATACTCATACCTTTTAGGAAAGCTTATTTCACCTTTTTTAAGTTTGGAAACAACATCAAGCACGCTTTTATCGAGTTGATTTATATAAAATGTCCCGAGTTCACCGCCGAATGGAGCAGTATCTTCATCTTCACTGTACTTTTTAGCATAGTATGCAAAAGAGCTGTCGCCATTCTCAATGCTGTCCCTTACAGATGTAAGGAAATCGATTGTCTTCAGATCCGCATCCTCATCAGTTTTAATCTTTATTAAAATATGACGGGCGTGTATAGATTCCCCTCTTTTTTCAATAAGCTGTATGATATGAAATCCCACGGGAGATTCAACTATTTCTGAAATTTCATTCGGCTGCAGTGAAAACGCCGCTGCTTCAAACTCGGGATAGAATACACCCTTCTTTACAAAACCGAGATCACCTCCCTCTTTAGCGCTGCCGGGATCTTCAGAATATTTCTTTGCCATTTCGGCAAAATCAGCACCGTTCTTAATAGAATCGAGTATCGATTGCGCAAATGCTCTTGCTTTTTCTTTGGCTTCTGAGGATGTTTTTGGAGAACGGAATATATGGGCAATCTTCACTTTTTCAGGGATTACGCCCAGACTATCTTTGAATTTTTCAAAAAAATCATCAACATCTTTCCGCGTTGCTTCTACAGTACCAAAGTTTTTCTCACGAAGTTTCTGCACCATTAAGTTTTTCCTGACATCATCCCGTAATTCCCGCTTGATCTTTTCGATGCTCATCCCGTACACCTGTTCAACACGTTCTTTGGATCCGTACTGCTGAATGAAAAGCTGAATCTGGTAGTCAATCCTTTTATCAACTTCATCATCTGAGACCTCAATTGAATCGAGGTTAGCCTGTGCGTAGGCAAGTTTCTCTTCAATCATTGAATTTAATGTCTGCTTTTTTAATTGGGGAGATTCGGGTGATACCCCATACCTTGAGGCAAGAAGATTAGTCTGAAAATTCAATTCGCTTTCGGTAATAATCTCATTATCAACAACGGCAACAATTTTATCCAGTACTTCCTGGGCACGACAAATACCAGCCAGTATAACAAATATTGCCAGAATCTTAAATTTCATTTAGCACCTATTTTACTTCTATATCATTTTTTGAATATAAATCTCTAACATATTTCTTAATAAATTGTTCCCTCTTCAAAGCGACATACCTGTCGTGGACAAGTTCGTCAATAACCTCGTAAGGAGGAATGCTGCCCCTGTTATATTTCTGAAGAAGCTGTACAACGAAATAATTGCCCATCCCATCATTAATGACAATGCTTATTTCTCCCGGAAGGAGTTCCCTAATCAGGCGTACCAGGTCGGCGGGCTGGATCTCATAGTCATATACAAGGTTTGCGTTTTCTTTATACACAATATTGGAATCGTTTTTAAACGATTCCTCAGCTTTATCCCAACCCTTTTCAAATGCTTCATCCCTGAACAGTATTGCCTTATCTTCATCATCAAACTGAACCAGGTTTACCTGGAAAGCATCGTGAAACAGCTTAAAATTTTCTTTATTCTTTTCGAAATAATCCTTCAGTTCCGAAGGCTCAATTGCAACCTGTTCTTCTTCGAACAATTTATTTACAAGGAAAGTTACAGCAAGCTGTCTTCTGGATTCATTTTCAACACGCTGAAATTCTTTACCTTTTAATACACCGGTGTTTTTAGCTTCCTGGTACAGTAATTCTTTATCTATCCAGTTCCTGACGATTTCATTCTTGTATAAGTTCCTGCCATACCCCGAGTCAGTAACAGCTGAAAGATCAGCCCGTGTAAAATATGAATCATTCACACGGGCGATGAATTCCTTTTTAGGAGATTCCTTTCCGCAGCCTGTTATGATCATTGCGGTAAGGATCAAAAGAAATAATTTAATTTGTATCTTTATAAGCTTCTTCAAGTTTATCGTAATAAAGTTGAGGATCATACCTCTTCTTCAGACTTTCAAGATAATTTTGTTCAAGCCTTTTAGATTCCGCTTCCTGGAATGCTCCGGAAACCTCAGCCTTTGCTTCCTCGAAAGTTTTAGGATGCGACGGATCTTTTGCGTTAAGTTTTATTATTTCGTATCCGCCGACGAAGGGGAACGGTTCAGAATAAGAACCGGGCTCCGAAAGCAGCTGGTTTGTCCTGGTTGCAATAGGCGAGCTGTCTACGTTAACCAGTCCGTAATTTCCTGAATTCTGTTTCATACCGGGCTTTTCAGTGTATTTGGCAGCGAGAGAATCAAAATCGGCTCCATTCTGCAATTCACTGTAATACACATGAATAAGCGAGTCGCTTTTCGAGAATATTTCACTGAAATTAATTCTGTCCGGCCAGACATATTTATCTTTTGCCTGGAGGTAATAATCATATAGTTTCGTACTGTCCGAATTGATTTTACTCCAGATTTCATCATCCTGGAGTTTAAATACGTAGATACCATTCCTGTAATCATCCATCAGGGAAGCAAATTCTTTATCTGTTTTTTCCAAATCCAGAGCAGCGACAGAAAGAAGGCTATCGCCTACGACCTTATTAATCGCAGTATTAAGAATATCCTTGTCAATCAATCTGTTCATAAACTCACGTTCGGAATTCATCCTGTCGATTGCAGTCTGAACCCTGATTGTATCAACCTTATTATATGTTAATAAAGGCTGATCCTTTATTTCATCATAATTCCTCAACTGGCTTCCAACCCTTAGTGAGTCGGCACTTGCCAGCACTTTCGTAAGCACATCCTGATTTATCTGAAAACCGTACTTATCTTTTAAATTGTCTATAAGGGCATCATATTCCGACTGATATCTTGTCTGCTTATAAATTTTTTCCAGTTCTTCTTTATCTTCATCAAATGAGGGATAAGGTTTCTGATCTGTTAATTTGATAATATGAAATCCGAAATTAGATTTCACTATATCGGAAATTTCTCCGGGTTTAAGGTTAAAAGCAGCTTCATCAAACTCTTTAACCATCATCCTTCTGCCGAAGAAACCAAGGTCACCGCCGTTTTTCTTTGAACCTGTATCGTCTGAGTACTCTTCCGCCAGTTTGGCAAAGTCTTC
>DATFVA010000365.1:0-9025 GCA_035260565.1 Ignavibacteriaceae bacterium
TTATCAGAATGCTGAACCGGTGTATAATAGTTAAGAGCAAGAGAAATTACACTTTTCGCCTCAGGGAATATTTCGCGTATATTATATCTCTTGTCTGTATTTCTTTCCATGTAAGTCATCCCCGACTGGTATCCCTTCGCAAGCCACTCCTGAAGATGAATTGATTCTTCGTCAAGTGTATCCGCTTTAGCAAACCCCACCAGGTCAAACCCTGACTTTAATGCAAGTTCTTTAACTATTTCATTATTCAGTTTCATCGTTCATCTATATCTAATCTTGTAATCCTGCACATTTGTACTCTTTTATTACCACTTCAAAACCTTCTTAAATGCCTTGACAAATACATATCCATCTTCAATCCGGACTTCAAAAGAACTAAGTCCTCTCTGTCCCGTTGGGGTTTTACCTGTTTCAAGACTGAAAATCCAGCCATGGGCAGGACAAACTACGCAGCCATCCTCAAGGAAGCCGTCATAGATCAGGGGAGAATGCTGGTGAGGACAAATATTGCTTAACGCGTATATCTTATCATCAACTTTAAATAGCGCAACATCTACATCATCTACGATAAATCTTTTACCGGAATTATTTACAAGATCAGTTGTCCTGCATACTTTAAAGAATCCTTCCATCAGAATGTCTTAAATTTTTCCTTCAGGCGGATTCCCTTCTCACCTGAGGTCAGCGTTGCAAACGCCGTTTCAGGGTCGTGCTCAAAAAACAATTTCCACTCTTCATCAAGAGCCTGCTTGAGTATTTTCTTTTTCTCTTCAACAGTTACCAGCGGCTGAAGGTCATATCCCATTACATAAGGAAGCGGGATATGAGCTGTAGTTGGGAACAAATCGCATACATAAATGAAAGTATTTGATGAATCGGACAATTTAAGAAGCTGCTGCCCGAATGTATGTCCGTTCACTATGATAAAATCGATTTCATCGTCAAACTGTTTCTCTCCTTCTATCTGCATCAGAACGCCGGCTTCTTTAAGAGGCACAAAATTGTCCTTTATATAGCTTCCTTTGTCCCTTTCAGACGGATTCATGGCCCATTTATAATTCTCCTTCTGGACATAATATGTTGCATTAGGGAAGGCGGGTTCGAGCTTATCGTTATTTATTATTGTTGAGCCGCCGGTGTGATCGAAGTGAAGATGTGTCAATATGACATCGGTTATATCACGAGGTTCAAGGTTTAACTTTGAAAGGGAATTGTTCAGTGAAAATGATTTCTGGTCTATTGCATAGATTTCTTTATTCTTATCGGTCCATTTATCTCCCATTCCCGTATCGACAAGAATCTTTTTTGAATCCGATACCAGCAGAAGATTCCTTGTTGCAAGCTTAATCCTGTTCATCTCATCTGCGGAATTAGTTTTTTCCCACAGAGGTTTCGGAACGATGCCAAACATTGCCCCGCCATCGAGTCCGAAATAACCTGATTCTATAATATGGACATCATACTTACCAATTTTCATACAAACCCGTGGTTTTAATGATACTTAAAGAATTTAAAGTTAAAGAAGATTTGTTAAAGGTGAAAGGAAATGTAAACTGCATAACATCAGAATAAAGTTCTCAAGAGAATTTCGGGTTAATTCATAGGCAGATGCAATCCATTCCCGGCTTGACTTCGAAAGGTTCATTAGATAGTTTTTAGGAACTACCCTAACCCGTTCAATCCGGCGACAAATATTGAGTATGCAATAAGCAGCAGGCAGTTTGTTACCTTGAAAGTATACGACTTACGTGGAAAAGAAATTGCAACACTGGTTAATGAAGAAAAACCCGCCGGCGTTTACGAAGCAAACTGGAATAGCTCCAATCTGCCAAGCGCAGTTTACTTCTACCAACTGAAAGCCGGCACATTAAAGAGCACTAAAAAGATGATTTTGTTGAAGTGAAATTTCAGTAGATACAGAAGTTTATCGCTTTAAGCAGAGGTATGATTTAAACAGAAAAAGGACACCATTCAGATGTCCTTTTCCGTCCCCGATGATATCTTTTTTACCTGGTGCAACCCCCACAGCAAAACTCCCCTGAACAATTCCCCAAAGTTGAGTTTTTCAGCACTCCCCTGGCCGCAAACTCCCCTGGGTCCCGTTGGTGTCCAGTCTCCCCTGGCCATATCCCCCAACGTTTTTTCCGCTACTCCCCTGCAGCAAAAAATTCCAAAACTAACTATCCTTCAATCTTCAATACACTGTCTACAGGGCAGACTGAAACGCACTGGGGTTCATCATGAAATCCTTCGCATTCGGTACATTTATCAGGAACTATATAAAAATAATCGTTTGAGTAGAAGTCTGATTTACCTGATGGTGCTGCTGCGCCTTCTCCATATGAGTTACCATCTAATTCCCATTCGTGTCCGCCTTCATAAATGGCATTATTTGGGCATTCCGGTTCACAAGCTCCACAGTTTATGCATTCTTCATTGATCCTGTATGCCATTACTTTCTCCTTTTGTAACTATTTTAATGAATTGCATTATCTTTTTGTTGGTTAGTATAAAACCAAAAGTATGCCACCCGATCCAAGAGGAAATCACATGATGTTTTGGTCTCTAATTCCCAAAAAACAAAGAAAAATGAGGATTCTAGTTGTTATTTCCCGAAGTTTCCCTTTTCAGAAAAGAGAATCCAAAGGGTTTATTTCTCGGAATTGATTAGAATTTGTGATAGGGAATACAAAAAGGGGCGCTCAAATCGCCCCAAACATTAAAATAAGTTATTAACGCCCCAGTTGATCGAGGTAGTCTTTCTTTTTGAGGAGAGTTCCTTCATCTTCAACATGATTCGGATCAGGTATGCAGCAGTCAACCGGACACACTGCAGCGCATTGCGGTTCATCATGGAAACCTTTACACTCAGTACATTTATCGGGAACAATATAGAAGAAATCATTCGAATAAAATCCTTCCGCACCGCTGGGAGCAGCATTTCCTTCGCCGTAATTCTTCCCGGCAAGTTCCCATTCAGCTGCCCCTTCATAAATGGCAGTATTTGGGCATTCGGGTTCACAGGCGCCGCAGTTAATGCACTCTTCGGTTATCATTATTGCCATAACAATTTCTCCTGTTAAAAAATCTTGAATTGGATTTTCATGGTATGAAAAAGAGTCCGTTAATTTTTTGAATTAAATTCAAAAACAACTGAAACAATGTTACTAAAAGAGAAACTAAACATCAATGAAGTTCATAAGAAAGATATCTTTAATTTTACCAGCCTCCGCTGGCACCCCCGCCTCCGAATGAACCGCCTCCTCCGCTGAAGCCGCCGCCGCCGAAAGATCCACCGCCACGTGAACCTCCCCCAAGTCCTCCGAGTCCCCCCATCATTCCGCCGTAAAAAATAAAACTGCCTAATCCTCTTCTCCCGCCTCTGAGAAAGAAAATAATAATGAAAAAGATGATCATAAGGATTGTACCAATCGGTGCTTTCTTTTTCTCATTCTCCGGCTGTTTAATAGCAGTGTATTCCCCTTTCACGGCAGATATTATTGCATCCAGTCCTGCTTTCGTCCCCTGGTAGTACTGTTCATTCCTGAAATATGGTTTTACGACATTTCTGATAATTGAACTTGCAAGGGCATCAGGGAGAGCGCCTTCGAGTCCATATCCTACTTCAATCCGCATCTTTTTGTCATTTTTAACGACAAGAAAAAGCACCCCGTTATCATGCTCTTTTGTACCAATTTTATTTTTTTTCGTTACATCCATTGAGTAATACTCCAACGGATAATCATTGAGGGTGGGGATCATTAGAAACACCACCTGATTGGTGGTTGAATCCTGGAAAGTTTTTAGTTCATTATTTAAATTCGCCAGCTGGTTCGGGCTAAACGTATTTGTTAAATCGTTAGCCCAATATTTAAGCTGCGGGACATCGGGCTGAGAATACACAGCCGAAACCATAAAAAGGAATAAAAATAATTTTCTCATTAAGACTAAAATTCCACTTTGGGAGGTGTCTCTGCTCCCGGAGTTGATTTAAAATACTGTTTCTGCTGAAAACCAAATACTCCGGCAAATATCGTGTTCGGGAATCTTTTTATAGTAGTATTATATGCCTGTACTGTTTCATTAAATCTTCGCCTCTCTACTGATATTCTGTTTTCAGTTCCTTCAAGCTGCGCCTGGAGCTGCAGGAAATTCTCGTTAGCTTTTAGTTCCGGATAGTTTTCAACGGTTACAAGCAGCCGCGACAAAGCACCGGATAACTGACCCTGGACAGCCTGGAATTTTTGAAATGCCTGCGGATCATTAAGGACTTCAGGGGTGATGTTCATTTGGCTGACTTTTGCACGGGCTTCAGTTACATCTGTAAGAACTCCCCTTTCAAAGTTAGCATAACCCTTAACGGTATTAACAAGATTCGGTACTAAGTCTGCCCTGCGCTGGTACTGGTTCTCCACCTGACTCCAGCTTTGATTAACAGCTTCGTTCAGAGTTACCAGGTTGTTGTAGGCATTTATTCCCCATATCACCAGGATCGCGATGACAATGAGAATAAATCCGCCAACTGCGCAGCCGATTACCATACCTCTTTTCATTAAGGCCTCCATATGGTTGAAAATAAGGTGGATTTCTCCACCCAGTGAATAAATCACATGTTTAATTTAAAATGAATTTGGCTTAATATCCAATCCGGGGGGAGAGCAAGTCAATAGTAATCGGTTATTGGTCATTTGCAGGCATCGCATTGGGAGCTAAATCAGGTTTATACGCGATAGGGAATGTTTTTAACGGGAGACCGGGACTATGGTTTTTCACCCTTGTACTGATACTGAAGATAATACAGAGCGGAATTAGCGATGTTCAGGTTCTCTGCTTTCACAAATTTTTCCGCATTCTGCAGATTTCCTGTATAAAACCTTAACCACAGGAAATTACCTATAACAAGACCATCAAATATTCTATTATCGATAAACGCGTTTACGGTAAGATATCCCCAAAGAATGTTCCACCCGAGCGACAGAAGACCGTTGAAATAATGACCGGTGTAAAATTGTCCTGCCCCCGGTAGTATAAAAGAAAGTATTTTCGCTGTTGTGATACTATAACTATCAGAGGATACTTTTTCACAAAGAAGCCGCAAAGTATCATTTCCTGTTTCTTTAAACTGACGGGCTGCTTTATCCCATTCAGAGGCGAATATATCTGTCCATCCGCGCCAGTAGAGTATTTCACGGGACCTGTTGCTGAACCGGACGTCTGCCTGCAATTTGTCCAATAGTCTCTCTGCCCCCTGTGTCGTCCTCCTTAATATATTGATCTTCACCTGGTAGATTTTAGAATCGAATAAATCAGAATCATTCGCGGCGTTTATCTCAGCAAGAGTGAAATATTTCAACGCTTCAGAAAACTTCCCCCCCTCCTTGTAAGATTTCCCAATTAGAAAATTTGACCGGAATGCGTACTCTTTGCCTTCATCGAAAAAGTTCAGTCTTTTAAGTTCAGTAACGGCTTCAAAATATTTTTCATTATTAAAAAGGCCTGCAGCATAGTTATACTGCTCCTGCAGAGTTTCCTGTCCGAACAGCAGGGTATAATTTAAAAGAAAAATTAGGCCCGTATATTTGATAAAAGACTTTTTCATTTGCAGAAATTATAATCTCCCGACAGGTAATGAAAAACATTGAGAAAATCGCGGAGGTCCGCTTCAAAATTAAAACGGATTTTAGCATTATATATTTGGGCGGATGCGGCAGAACCGTAAATGCTTCCTGTATAAAAGAATCCGGATACCCCGGTGAATATCCATCCTCTTGCATAATGTTCAGCATTAAAATTAGTATAAGCAAGGTATCCGAATACTCCTGTTAAAAAAGCAGCGAAAATCCCGTCTGTGTAATTTTCCGTATATACCTTTCCGAGTCCGGGTATGACTGCCGACAGAACAGCTGCAAGTAAAGGATCCTTATAAGGAGGATTTTCTTTCCATTCGTAAAATTTTTTGATACTGCTTTTTTCATCCCCCGGGAAAGGATTAATAAACGAACTCTCAGGCGGAAGAGGATCATATGAGTATAAATATGTAATTGTGTTCAGCCTTTTTATAAATGAATAGTGATCTTTTGATGAATCGGATTTATTAAATGTGTTATGCAGTGCGGGAAAATCCTTTTTGAGGAAGAGAGTCCTTGAATATTCTATCCGTGCATCAGAATAGAAACCTGATTGAGGCGGAATACGGTCAAACTGATTCAGAGCTTCTTCGAAAGCCTCTGTTTTTTGAAGTGATAGTGCCGCTTTGAAAGCTGCAGTATCATTGTAAACTTTATCCAGAAAGGATTTGTATTCATCATAAGCCCGCAGGTAATCCTTCTGGCAGAAAAGGTAGTCGGCAAATAACCTGATGTTTGCGGGTGAGTGAAAATCAATTCTTGTTTGAGGAATGATCTGGCGGCAGGCAAAAAGACAAAAGATATTAAATATCAGAATTAATCTTATCATTCATCATTTACTGAAGCCAAAGGAGAAATATATTTTATTTCTGCTGCATTAAGTTTGTAATTTGAAGGGACGTCATACAGGCGGCCGTTTTTTGCATAAGGATAATGATATTGACGATTGAAAAAGTTTGTATCCCTCGTCAGTCTGTCGGCGAACATCAGGGTTCCCTGGAATATGTTTGTTCCCTTAACTGATTCAACAAAAAACGAAGAACAGGAAGGGCTAAAGGGACAATTATCGCCGTCTACATCCGAAATGAAGATCCAGTAAGCATGAGTAAAGCCATCGACCAGTACATCACCCAGTGATCCTTTTTCAATTCCGTAATTTCTCTCAGTTGCCCCAGTATTTTCCTGGTACGAGACAACCGCCTTTCCCCATTTGTGCATATCTGTCTGCGCTGACAGCACAACCGACATAAATAATATAATTAAAAGCAGTATCTTCATATTAAATTTTCTTCAGCCGGATTTCAGTAGTGAGCGAGACAGTATTTCGCTTTCTTTACAGGGAGCGAAACACCGTTTCGCTTTACAGGAAGCGAAACACCGTTTTCTTTACAGGAAGCGAAACACCGTTTTCTTTACAGGAAGCGAAACACCGTTTCGCTTTACAAGAAGCGAAACACCGTTTCGCTTTACAAGAAGCGGAATATCGTTCGCTTCACAGAATTTTAACAGTTTGATGCCCTATACCAATCTTCCAAGTATCTATTTTCCATCCAGCAATGCGCGGGCAATTACAATTTTCTGAATTTCGGAAGTTCCTTCATAAATCTCTGTGATCTTGGCATCACGAAGGTATCTTTCAACAAGATATTCTCTTACATAACCATAGCCGCCATGGATCTGAATTGCATCGAGCGCATTCTCAACAGCGATGGTAGATGAATAAAGTTTTGCCATAGCGGCTTCTTTCCAGTACGGTTTTTCTGCATCCTTCAGGGCAGCAGCACGGAAAGTAAGCATTTTTGCACTATCAACTTTCATTGCCATATCGGAAAGTTTAAACTGTATAGCCTGGAATTTAGAAATAGGTTCGCCAAATGCTTTCCTTTCAAGTGAATATTTCAATGAAGCTTCCAGTGAAGCTTCTGCAACGCCTATAGCCTGGGCGGCAATTCCGATTCTTCCACCGTTCAGAGTATTCATAGCAAAATTAAATCCTTTACCCTCTTCCCAAACGATATTTTCGGCAGGAACCCGGCAGTTCTCAAAGGTAAGTGAACAGGTATCCGAACTTCTTATCCCCATTTTATCTTCTTTTTTACCGTGATCAAAACCAGGAGTACCTTTCTCAACAAGGAATGTGGAAATGCCTTTGTGTCCTTTTGATTTATCAGTAGTTGCCATTACCAGGGCATAATCGGAAGTTACTCCATTGGTTATCCAGTTCTTTATTCCATTGAGTACATAATATTCGCCGTCTTTATCTGCTGTCGTCTTTTGTTTAGTTGCATCGCTTCCTGCCTCAGGTTCTGATAATGCAAAGCAGCCGAGCTTCTGACCCTGAGCCAATGGAAGAAGATATTTTTCTTTTAAAAAGTCGGAACCATATTTCTCAAGTCCGTGGCATACAAGCGAGTTATTAACCGACATTATAACACCAACACTTGCATCAACTTTTGATATTTCAATCATCGCAAGAACGTAGCTTAAAGTATCGAGCCCTGCCCCGCCATGCTCAGGAGGAACCATCATTCCTAAAAACCCAAGTTCTCCAAGTTTTTTAACTATTTCTGTCGGAAATTCCGCTTTTATATCCCTTTCAATAGCTGATGGAGCGATTTCAGCCTGTGCAAATTCACGAGCCGACTCCATAATCATTTTCTGGTCTTCTGTTAAATCGAAATTCATTTTTCTTCCCTGATTTAAGTGTGAGAATAAACCGTTATAAAATCCAGTTTCTAAGATACTTTAATCCTGTTTTTATAGCAACGTTAACGGGGTAGTAATTTTTGTGCTTAAGCACCAGATGCGGGTCATTCGACCGCATAATAGATTAAACTTAACTTATTTAACAAGTATCTTTGGCTTACATATTGGCATAGTTTATAATTCAGATGGGAACCAGCGTGGTGTTTCTTTTTCAATTTTTTGAAAAAATTGATATACGTATATTTAATAATACAAAACGTAAATGAAATGACTGCACCTTCAGAAATAAAATCTAACGGAAAAAAAGTAAGGTTAAAAGGATTAACCCTGATCGAACTGCAGGATTATTTCCAGCAGCATGGTGAACCAAAATTTCGAGCAGGGCAGGTTTTCAGCTGGATGTATGATCACTTTGCCGGTGATTTTATGGAGATGAAGAACCTTCCCAAAAGTCTGCGTAATTCTTTGAGTGAAGAGGCGGAGATAAATACTCTTTCCGAGGCAGGCTCTGAAGTATCTGAAGAAACCGGGACGAAAAAATTCATCTTTGAAACAAGAGAAAAGAATATAATAGAATCGGTGATAATCCCGGAAAAGAAAAGAACAACTTTATG
Organism: Ignavibacteriaceae bacterium; assembly: GCA_035260565.1. Lineage (GTDB taxonomy): Bacteria > Bacteroidota > Ignavibacteria > Ignavibacteriales > Ignavibacteriaceae > DATFVA01. Next base: position 8,948 of record DATFVA010000365.1, read on the forward strand.
CATATCCACCCAGGTTGGCTGTCCCCTCGACTGTAAATTCTGTGCAACGGGACTAATGGGTTATAAGAAAAACCTGAA
>DATFVA010000366.1:0-3076 GCA_035260565.1 Ignavibacteriaceae bacterium
TCTTTACATAGAATTCCTCTTTCCTTTAATGCTTCACAGAAACGCCGTGCACCACCGGCTTCAGGAAAGAGCTCCACGCCAATAAATAATCCTTTCCCTCTTACTTCTTTAACGTGTTTTGAAGTAATATTATTCAGTTTATTTCTGAAATATTCTCCCAATTTGAAAGAGTTTTCGATTAAATTTTCCTCAACTAAAACTTTAAGACTTTCTCTTGCTACAGCGGCAGCCAAAGGATTTCCGCCGAAGGTTGATCCATGGTCTCCGGGATTAAAGACTCCAAGAACTTCCTTACTTGAGAGCACTGCCGAGACAGGGTAGCATCCTCCAGAGAGAGCTTTACCGATAATTACCGCATCAGGTTTAATGTTATCATATTCAAAGGCAAAAAGTTTACCGCTTCTTCCGAGTCCGCATTGTATCTCATCAGCAATGAATAAAACATTATTCCGTTTACAAATTTCATAAGCTTTTTTAAGGTAACCTTCGGGAGGCACAATTACGCCTCCTTCACCCTGTATCGGTTCAACAATGAATGCGGCGGTATTAGCTGTAATAGCTTTTTCAAGTTGTTCCGTACTGCCGTAATCAATCAATTTAAAGCCGGGAGTAAAAGGACCAAATCCTTCTTTATACTGATGGGTTGATGAGAAACTGATAATTGAAATCGTTCTGCCACCGAAGTTATTGTTGCATGTAATTATCTCTGCTGAATTTTCTTTTATTTTCTTAACATTATATCCCCATTTCCTTGCTGCTTTTAATGCTGTTTCCACGGCTTCAGCCCCGGAGTTCATTGGGAGTATCATCTCATAGCCAGTCATTTCACTTAGTTCTTTATACAGCAGGGGAAGCTGATCATTTCTAAAAGCACGTGATGTCAGTGTTACCTTATCAGCCTGTGACTTCAAAGCTTTAATTATTCTCGGATGACAATGTCCTTGATTAACCGCAGAATAGGCAGCCAGACAGTCAAGATATTTCTTCCCATCCACATCGTAAACCCACACGCCCGCTGCCTTCTCAATTACTACATCCAGGGGGTGATAATTATGTGCTCCGTATTTTTCCTCCAGAGCGATATATTCTTTGGTATTCATAAATTTCCTTGTAAATAATTGGATGAAGAATGCCTGCAAATTTATCAAAAAGCCCTCTTCTTCCAAAATTGTATGTAAATATGTAAAACGTAGAATGTATCAATTCTTTTAGGATAAAGTGTATGTAAAACGTATTTGGAATATATTTAGAACGTATGTGGAACGTATGTGAGACGTATGTGAGACGTATGTGAGATCTATTTGAGCCGTATTTAAGTGGTATAATACCCTGGAGTTTTATGGTCATCCCAGGTCATTTAATGGTCATTAGATTAGTCAAGAATATGATAAGAATGAGAAAGAAATTGAACAAGGATAGACTGCGTTCACTTGAAAGCATTATACAATTACCTTGTATCTCGGATCGTCCTTGAGTAATTTTTAATGAAAATTTTTGAATTATTCTGATTACGCGGAAACAATGGCTGTTGAAACCCGAAGCATAAAAGTACACACCAACGGAAATGCCGACATGATAGATATTACCGGAAATGTCTCTAATGAAATTAAAAGCTCCTCTATTACAGAAGGCAATGCACTTATTTTTGTCGGGGGATCAACGGCGGGTATAACCACAATAGAGTTTGAACCGGGTTTAAGAAAAGACTATCCCGAATTTTTTGAGAAGCTGGTTCCTTCCAGCAGACGCTACAATCACGATGAAACGTGGCATGATGGAAACGGACATTCCCATATAAGGGCTTCTTTACAGGGTGCATCATTTACCGTTCCCTTCGTCAATAAAAAAATGCTTTTAGGTACGTGGCAGCAAATTATACTTATAGATTTTGATAACCGCTCACGCAACCGTGAAATTATTGTTCAATTAAACGGAAAAAAAGAAAATGAATAAAAAATTACTACTACTATTCTTGTTTATCCTCCTGCCGGTTTCGTTTATTCTTGGATGGGGTGCTGAAGGTCATAAGCTTATAAGTAATAAAGCCGTATCGATGCTGCCTGAAGAGATGAAAGATTTTGTCAGGTGGCAGGATTATATAACAGCTCATTCAGTTGATCCGGATCTTCGAAGGAACAGTGACAAATCCGAAGCACCTAAACACTTTATCGACATTGATTTTTATCCCGAATTTCTGAATGGTAAAATGATTGAGGATAAATCACTTCTGGTATCCGAATACGGAGATACAACAGTAACCAAAATGGGATTGCTTCCCTGGGCCACCCTGGAAACCTACAATAACCTTGTTAACTCTTTAAAGGAGAAAAACCGGGATAAAGTATTAATCTATGCTGCAGACCTTGGACACTATGTAGCTGACGGGCATCAGCCTATGCATACAATGATGAATTATAACGGGCAGGTGAGCGGTCAAAAGGGAATCCACTTCCGGTATGAATCGATTATGGTTGACTCAAATCTCACCGAGATTAAGAATGATTTTAGTGCTGCAAATACCGTATATATCAGCAACCCTCTAAGTTTCATATTTAATTACATTACTGATGCTAATTCGGTCTCAGATGTCATTTACGATGGAGATTTATATGCATTTAAATATGCAAAATCGAGGGAGGATGCTGAGTACTACAGGCTGTTATGGTATAAAACAAAATATATAACTGAGATACAGATAGATAATGCAGCCCGCGACTTTGCCTCGATGCTTTATTCAGCGTGGGTTGATGCGGGAAAACCTGCCATTGTTGATATAAATTAAGCTATAGAAAATAACGGAATCATATGAAATTTAAAATTTTACTTTTTGCACTCATATTTATCTGCACTGAGATTTTTCCGCAGATTGTTGTAACGATTCCTGAAAACCCGACAGAAAATGACAGTATAACTGTGTATTTCGATGCAACTCAACCGGGAGCCGAACAACTGTTGGGTTATAACGGTACAGTCTACGCACATACCGGTGTAAGCACCAACATTGGAACCTGGCAGCATGTAATCGGCGATTGGGGAAACAATACTAATCAGCCAGCATTAATAAAAGATAGTCCGG
>DATFVA010000367.1:0-4384 GCA_035260565.1 Ignavibacteriaceae bacterium
TCAGCTGCAGTGCCTGTACAGAAAATTCTATATCCCGAATCCCGCCGGGAATAAGCTTAATATTATCATCACTCTTCAGATTTTTTTCGATATTTAATTTTAATCTCCTGATCTGATCAATGGGAGAAGTTTTGAAAGATGACGGAAATATAAAAGGTATAAGATATTCTTTGAATTTTCCGAAAAGATCAGCACTCCCTGCAATGAAATCCGATTTAATAAGCATCTGCCTTTCCCAGTCTTCACCACGGCTTTCGTAATAAATAAGATAATCGGCAAGCCGCCGGCAGAGCGGAGAATTCCTGCCGTCAGGTCTTAAACGGAAATCGACTCTGTAGAGATATCCGTTCTCAGTAATCGAGGATGCCGACTCAATAAAAAGCAGGGTGGTTTCGGTTAATATCTCCTGGTATTCCTTTTTCTCCTGCAGAGTTTTATTCTCATCATAAAAGATGAGAAGATCAATATCAGAACTATAATTAAGCTCATTGCCGCCCAGTTTGCCGAGTGCGGCAAGACAGAACCGGCTGGCCGGAAAATCAAGACCGTATTTATTAAGAGTATGGTTATAGCAGATGCTGAATAATTCAGAAGCTATGGCTCTGGCAAGGCAACTCAATTCCCGCGTTACTTCCTTAATATCTGTCTTAAGAAAAATATCCTTTGATCCAATCCTGAGTATCTCTTTTCTTTTATACCTTCTCAGGGCATTAACTTTTGCAGGCAGCGAATTAAAGCTTCCTGCGGCCGATGCAGCCGATTCCTTATAATCGTCTGCAGTGAATATCTTCTCAAGATTAGAAGGATTGGCTATAAGATAAAAATACCCCGGGTTTCTTACGAGTATATCAGTAAGGTAATTACTGTTTGAAGCAATGGCAGCTGCCAGTTCCATGTAATGAGGATATTTGAGGCAGTCTGACAGAAATGAAACTTTATCGTAGACTGCGGAAATAAGTCTTAATAAATTTGATTCGGAAGAATACGTGAAAAAGTGTTTCCCGGCTTCCTTTTCTATTAAAGAAAAAAGATCTGAAAGAGCATCCTCTTTAAAATAACCGCCTGAATATTCAACGATCCTGCGGATAAAATCTTCCGACAATATTTGTTTTTTCTTTTGGGGCAAATTAAAACTGATTATTTTGTTCTCTAATCTAAAACATTGAAATCATTTATTAAATTTTAAATATATAAGTCCTTACAGAATTTTATTTTTGTAGATTTATGTTCAATCAAAACAAAAAGGATAATTAAATGCAGATAAAGGATTCGACATTTTTAATAACCGGCGGAAGCTCGGGCATTGGCAGAGCTGCCGCTAAACTGATTATAGAAAAAGGCGGAAAGGCCGCTATTACCGCCAGAGGCAAAGAAAGGCTTGAAAAGGCGGCAAAGGAGACAGGTGCATTTCCCATAAATACAGATGTGTCCCGGCAGGAGGATATTGAAGAAACATACAGACAGTTCTTTAATAAATTTGATAAACTCGACTGTCTTATAAATAATGCAGGAATCGCCGGCGGAGGAGAAGTAGATAAGCTGAAATGGGAGGATTTTGTAAAAGTTTACTCGGTCAACGTCTTCGGTGCAGCCTTAATGGCGCAGAAAGCCTCAAAGATATTTAAGGAGCAGAACTATGGGAATATAATTAATATCGGCTCCACAGCAGGCGTAAAAGGATATGCGGGAGGTTCTGTTTACGCATCATCCAAATTTGCTCTAAGAGGCATGACAATCTGCTGGCAGGCAGAATTAAGAAAATATAATGTCAGAGTTATGTGTATAAATCCCAGTGAGGTAAGGACCTCATTCGGAGGGCGGGAAACTGTGGAAGCAGCTAACCGGTTAAGGGGAGAGGAAATAGCACACTCAATTGTTTCATCTCTTGAAATGGATGACAGGGGATTTATCCCTGAATTTATGGTCTGGGCAACCAACCCGTTTTAAAGATTAAGCATACCCGGAAAATCAGGTATGGTTCAGGCTGTTAACAATTCTCTGTTAGTTGTTATCCTGATTATAGCATATAATATTTATTTAAAATAAAAAAGCATACCCGGTAAATCGGGTATGCTTACAGTCAGCTAATAATTGCTGTTAGTACTTATCCTGATCACCTGACTCTGTAGCGGGGGCGGACATACTTTTCCACCATTCCTGACTATAATCTTTATACATTTGTTTCTGATTATCATTTAATACAGATTCGATTCTTGTATTATACGTCGTCTGAAGCTGATCATAATTTTTCATATCAGCATTGGCTTTTGCATTCTGATAATCAACGAGAATGCCTTCTATCCTTGTCTGCTGATCCTGTGTCAGGTTTACTTTCTGGTTTAACTGTGTTGTCCATTTCTGGGCATTGTCCTTATAAGCATCATTATCCTTACTTACATCATTGTCCTGTGCATACAGATTGGCTCCTAAAAAGAGAATACACGCGAACAATAGTGTCCCTGCTATCCTGCCCAAATTTAGCTTAAGCATATGCATACCTTTCATAAATTGATTATAATTAATTTATATTATGAGAATAATTCTCACCCCCTATAAAACAAAAGATAATCAGATAGTCAATTAATTAAGATCACATGTGATTTTGGTTTATATTCAGGAAGAACGACTGGAAACTTTTAAGTATTCTATTAGGGTATTCACCAGAGGAATTTAACCTGAAACCGAAGGATAGGCAAAGCTTCTTAAATTGCAATTCAGACGTCCAATGTTTAATTTTGATGTTCAATACCAACGGAGAAAACCTATAAATGCAAAATATTATTAAGAAGATCTTTGGTGATAAACACACAAAGGATGTTAAAATATTATCCCCGATTGCTGATGAAATAAACCAGGAATATGATAAAATAAAAGGTCTTTCTGATGAACAATTGAAGGCCAAAACCCCCGAATTTAAAGAGAAAATACAGGAATATACGGCAGAAACCCGTAGAAAAATTGAAGAAATTCATACAAGACTCCAGTCTGATGAAGATTTTGATAGAAATTCGTCATACGATGAATTGGACACCCTGGAAGAAGAACTCGATAATAAATATGAAGAAATACTGGATCAGCTGCTTCCGGAAGCTTTTGCAGTAATAAAAATTACGTGTGAGAGACTATTAGGTCAGACCTGGATGGTTGCGGGAAATAAAACTACCTGGGATATGGTTCCTTATGATGTCCAGCTTATGGGAGGAGTCGTACTTCACCAGGGTAAAATAGCTGAAATGGCTACCGGTGAAGGTAAAACTCTTGTTGCTACTCTTCCGATGTATCTTAACGCTCTGACGGGACGGGGCGTCCATCTGATTACTGTCAATGATTACCTGGCAAAACGCGATAGCGAATGGATGGGTGAAATATTCAGGTATCACGGTCTCACTGTCGGATGTATACTTAACACGATGAATTCCGAACAGAGAAAGGACCAGTATGCATGTGATATTACATATGGAACAAACAACGAGTTCGGCTTTGACTATCTTCGCGATAATATGTCAATCGATAAAGAATACCAGGTACAGCGCCCCCACAACTTTGCAATTGTTGATGAGGTTGACTCTGTCCTGATAGATGAAGCAAGAACCCCTCTTATTATTTCAGGGGCGGTTGAAGTGGACGACCAAAGGTTCAGCGAGATGAAGCCTAAAATTGAAAAATTGTACAGGCTTCAGACAGCTCTTGTTTCCAGGATTGTGCAGGAAGCGGAAAATAACCTGTCTGAAGATGGGCACGGAAAATTAAATCCGGGTGAAGCAGGAATACAGCTGCTTCGTGCCAGCAGGGGACTACCGAAACACAACAGGCTGGCCAAGCTTTTAAGCGAACCTGAAAATAAAAAACTTCTTCACTCCACCGAAATGGAATTTCTCAGGGAAAAAGCTAAGAACATGCATATAATAGATGATGAACTTTATTTTGTCATCGATGAAAAAAATAATACTATAGATATTACTGAAAAGGGGAGAGAAGAGCTTGCGAAAGGCAGCGGGATGGAGAAGAACTTTTTCATACTCCCTGACCTCGGGACTGAAATGAGCAAGCTTGAAAATGATGAAACTATTTCCCCCGAAGAAAAGCTGAAAAGGAAAGATCTGCTTTATAATCATTATTCAGAAAGCAGCGACAGGATACATACTCTCCATCAGCTTCTTAAAGCATATACTTTGTTTGAAAAAGATGACGAGTATGTTGTTACGGAGGACGGTAAGATTGCAATAGTAGATGAGTTCACCGGACGTATTCTGCCGGGAAGAAGATATTCGGACGGACTGCACCAGGCAATCGAGGCTAAGGAAAATGTTAAAGTCGAGCGCGACAGCCAGACGCTGGCTACTATTACACTTCAGAATTATTTCAGAATGTATAATAAACTGGC